>JAPLXH010000009.1 GCA_026396195.1 Candidatus Nealsonbacteria bacterium | reverse complement strand
CTTTGGCTAAAAATTCTTTCGGCGTGTAGTTTGACTTTATTAAATAATCTTTGATTCCATACTTATATGCTTGATTTTTCGTTTCAGAGTCGTCAAAATTACTGAAAACAATCACCGGGATTGAAACAATTTCGGGAATTTTAGCTCTTTCTTTCAAGAAAAAAATGCCGTTTTCTTTTAACAGTAATATGTCTAAAATAATCAAGACTGGTTTTTGCTTTTTTGCTTCCACCAATCCCTCTTCAGCCGTCATTACGGAAATTACCTTATGGCCAGCATTGGAAAATTTGTCTTTATACATTTCCGACAAAATTTTTTCATCTTCTATGAGTAAAATTTTCATATTTTAACCTTAATTTTATTCTGATTTATTATAACAAATATTTTAAAAAAGCAAAAGAAAAACCCGATTTTTTCGGGCTTTCTTTTTAGAATTTAAATTTCATAAAACTTCGGGCTCTGAAGGCGGTTGAAACGGCTGTTCTGAGTCTGGCCCTGACTCTTTGGATTCTGATTCTTGCCTTTCTAATACCCGGTTTTGCGGTTGATTTTGCTCAATAATCCTCTCGGGCTTCTTAATTTCCGGTTCTTCGACCTCGAAAATTTTTTCCTTTTTTAAAAAACTTTTTGAAACAATAGGTTCTTCTTTTTTCTTTACGCCAACATAAACAGCTATTAAAACTGTAATTATTGTGGCAACAATTACGCCTAATAAATACATATTTTTATTTAAAATTATTTCTTAATCTTAATCCATTCTCTTTTTTATATGCTTTCTGTCAAGTGGATAAAATTATTTAAATTATAGATATCCCCCGCTCCCATGATCACCAAAACCTCTCCGCCTTTTAAGTTTTTCTCCAAGAACTTTAATATTTCTTTAAAACCAGGAAGATAAATTACAAAACCTTCTTTCTTTTTTTTACTTTTGATTTCTTTAACTAATTTTTCCGAAGAAACCGATTTTTTAATGGACTCTTCTTCTCTGCCGGCAACGTCGTAAATATCGGTAAGGATGAGCCGCTCTCCTTTAAATCCGGAAAGCACCTTAACAAAATCTTTAAACAAATAAAAAGTTCTTTGGTATTGATGGGGCTGGAAAATCACCCAAATTTTTTTATTTTTAAATTTTTCTTGAATCGCCGAAAAAAGCGCTTTAATTTCCGTGGGATGATGGGCGTAATCGTTTAAAAGAATAATTTCTTTTGAACCAAAAACTTTGCCTTTTTTAATATCAAATCTTCTCCAGGCGCCTTGATATTGGGATATCGAATTAAAACTGACTTTATCCGGAATATTTAAAATTCTAGCTACGGAAAGGGCGGCCAGGGCATTGTAAATATTATGATTGCCCGGGATTTGAAGTATTTTTTTAATTTTCTTGGCCTCTTTCTGTCTCAAAGAGTATCCCTTAATTTGAAATTTACAATTTGCAATCTGCAATTTTTTAATATTTTTATCTTCCTTGTTTGCCACCAAAAATCCGTCCTTCGGCAGATGTAAAATAAATTTTTTAAAAGCTTTTAAAATATTATTTAAATTTTTGTAATAATCCAGGTGTTCTCTTTCAATATTGGTTATTACCGCAATTTTTGGCCAATAATTTAAAAAAGATTCTTCGTGCTCGCAGGCCTCAATAATCAAGTATTTAGATTTGCCCACTCGGCAATTGGACCCTTCGGCGTTGCTCAGGGCAGAATCCCCGAATTCTCCTACTTTAGTTCCGACAATAACCGTCGGGTCAAGGCCGGCTTTAATTAATAAGAGCCCTATCATCGCCGTAGTGGTGCTTTTTCCGTGGGCGCCGGAAATCGCTATGGTAAAATGATTTTTAGTTAACTCTCCCAGAGCTTCCGGATAACTTTGAGTTTTTATTTTTAATTTTTTAGCTTCCATTAATTCCGGGTTATCAAAACGAACAGCCGGGCTAAAAACCACAAGATCAGTTCCTTTGGGCAAACTTTCCGCTTTGTGTTTGCCGATAAAAACAACTGCCCCTTTTTCCTTAATGGCTTTTGTTATTTCAGAATCAACCAAATCAGACCCGGAAACCGAAAAACCCTTTTCTAAATAATATCTAGCTAACGCAGAAACTCCTATGCCCCCGATGCCTATAAAATGAATTTTTTTATTCATAATTTTTCAATAATTCTGATTGTAAAGTTATGTATTCAGCTCCTGTTCTTTTAAGATGACTTTCCATTACTTCAATTGAGTTGACTTCAAAATCATAAAAAAAATCTTCTTTAATTTCCGGCCTTTCGTCAGGTTCAATTTTATTCCATTGCCATTTATTAATTCTTCCCAAAGTAATATGAGGCAAAAAATCTCGACTTTCGGGTAAAAATCCGACAGTTTTGTTTAAAAAATCATCCAAATCTTTTTTTAACAGAGAAAGATTCTCCGATTTTTCTCCAATTATCCAAACCAAACGAGGCATTTTTTCTTCTTTTAAATCATAATCAATTTGAGTTAAATTAATAAAAAAAGGAGAATATTTTTTAACGATATCTTTTAGTCCCTGACAAACCAGGCCCAGGCCTTGGTCTCCGATATCCCCCAAAAAAGCCAAAGTTAAATGAAGGCTGTTCGCCCTTACCCAGCGGACGGGCAAATCCCGCCATCTTTCCTGGTAATCCATTAGCGTTTTCTTTATCTTTTCCGGAAGATTAATAGCTATAAAAACCCTGTGTTTCATTTTATTTTATTATAATAATTTTAATTCATATTACACTTTCTATTTTAATTTGACAAAAATTTAAATACTTGTTAATCTCTAATATACCTTACGTTAGGAGGAAAAAAATGGATGTTATAACGTTGGATAAAAAAGTAGGAGAGAAACGCCATGATTGGGAAGAGGCTCTGAGAGACTTCCAAACAGATCTTAGGGATATAGACAACGGAAGAAATATATCTCTGGAAACTTTGGAAAGTGACTTCCGAGATTTGAAAAAAATGCAAACAAAACTGGAAACAGCTCTTTTCTCAACGCCCTAGACATTGAACGACGGGGTGAAATTCACCCCCTCAAATTTTTAAAGGAGGGATAATAATTAGCGTTTTAGCTTTCGGTATGATAGGATTTCTTGCTGGACTTCTCGTAATGATAGTAATAAGTCTTTACAAGTTTGTTTTCAAAAAATTAAACAAGTAAAACCATTGATAGAGCGAAATTTAATATCGCTCTTTTTTTTCATCTCAAAAAAATGATAAAATAAAAAAATGATTAAAGAAGCTTATCTTTACGAAAAACTTCCGAAAAACAAGGTTCAGTGTAAAAACTGCGCTCATTATTGCTTTATTTTAGAAAATCAAAAAGGAATTTGCCAAGTCAGAAAAAATATAAAAGGCAAGCTTTTCGCTTTAAATTATGAAAAGCTAATCGCTTGCAATGTTGACCCGATTGAAAAAAAACCTCTTTTCCATTTTCTGCCGGGAAGCTCCTCTCTTTCTATTGCCACAATGGGCTGTAATTTCCGTTGCTTAAACTGCCAGAATTACAATATTTCCCAATTTTCTAAAAATAAAGATGAGGTTCCCGGGGAAAAAATAGAATCGGAAAAGATAGTCAAATTAGCCCTTAAAAACAATACTCCCAGTATTTCTTATACTTATACGGAACCGGTTATTTTCTTGGAATACGCCCTAGATACCATGCGGCTTGCTAAAAAAGGAGGCATAAAAAATATTTGGGTTTCCAACGGGTTTCTGTCCAAAGAATCTTTAAAATTAATTTCCCCTTATTTGGATGGCGCCAACATAGACTTGAAAGGATTTTCTGATGATTTTTACCGAAAAAATTGCGGTGGAAAACTGCAGCCGGTTTTAGATAACCTGGTTAGAATAAAAAATAAAAAAATCTGGCTTGAAATTACAACCTTGGTAATTCCCGGGTTAAGCGATCAATTGGAAATGTTTGAAAAAATCGCCAAGTTTATTAAAAAAGAATTGGGAGCGGAAACTCCCTGGCATCTAACCCAGTTTTACAGTAAAATTTCCTGGAAATTAAAAAAACTACCCGATACTCCGGTTGAAACTCTTAAAAGAGCTTGGCAAATCGGAAAGGACGCCGGTTTAAAATATGTTTACAACGGCAACGTTCAAGGACTGGAAAGTGAAAATACTTTTTGCCCGAAATGTGACTCTTTAATGATTAAAAGAACAGGATATGACATCCAACGTTTTGATAAAAAAGGAAAGTGCGCCAAGTGCAAAGAAAATTTAAACTTAATTTTAAATTAACATGGACATTGTTTTCTCCGTTTTCTCTCCTCACCCGCCGATTCTGCTTCCGTCAATCGGCTCTCAAAAAGACAGGAATAAAGTCAAAAAAACAATCCAGTCTCTGGAAAGTTTGGGCAAAAAGTTTAAAAAAATAAACCCTGATTTGATTATAATTTCCTCTCCTCATCCTGATTGGGGATTTAACGTTCCTTTGTTTTTTTTGGCAAATGAATTTAAAAGCGAAGTTAAGCCCTATCTTGTGGGCTTAGAACCCCCTGATTTTTATTTTAAAAAAGGAAAAGAGTTTTATCAAACGCAAATTTTAAATTGTAAAATGAAAATTGGTTTAATAGCTTCCGGCGACCTTTCCCATTGTTTAAAAAAAGACGGGCCATACGGTTTCAATCCCCAAGGTCCAAAATTTGATAAAGCTTTGATTGAATCTTTGAAAAGAAAAGATATAAGCGCAATTTTAAAGTTAAACGATGATTTTCCGGAAGCCGGAGAATGCGGTCTTCGTTCTTTTTGTTTTACTTTGGGAATTTTAGAAGCCCATTCGACACATTCAATAAACTCAGTGCAGGCAAGCTCAGGGTTAAAATGGGAACCTGAAATTTTATCCTATGAAGGACCTTTTGGCGTGGGATATTTAGTGGTTAATTTTAAATTAAAATAAAAAATAATTAAAATATGCATCCCTTGGTTTTACTTGCAAAGTCAGCTATTGAAAACTACATTGAAAACAATAAAATTATTTCAATTCCCTCCGACTTTCCAAAAGAATATCTGAAAAGAAAGGCCGGTGTTTTTGTCACAATAATGAAACAGAAAAAATTAAGAGGCTGTATCGGCACTTATTTAGCAACCAAAGAAAATATTGCCGAAGAGGTTATAGAAAATGCGATTACTGCCGCTACCCAAGATCACAGATTCGGAAAAATCAAAAAAGAAGAACTGCTCTTACTTTCTTATGTTGTTTATATTTTGGGAACACCGGAAATTATTACGGATTTAAAGGAGTTAAATCCCAAAAAATATGGTATTATTATAAAAAATATTCCCTCTCTTCTTTCTGAAAAAAAAGATGCGATATTTGATGACTGGCCGAGAGCCAAATCCGGACTTTTATTGCCTGATTTGGAAGGAATAGATAATTCAGAAGAACAAATTGATATTGCCTGCCAAAAAGCGGGAATTGACCCGGAAAGAGAAGGAATAACGATTTATAAATTTTCAGCAGAAAAATATGGCGAATAATAAGCTTGCTAAAATACTTTACGAAATATCCGAACTTCTTAAAATAAAAAGCGTTCCTTTCAAGCCCAGGGCTTATGAAAAAGCCGCTAAATCCCTGGAAAATTTAAAGGAAGATGTTTCCATTATTTACAAAACATCCGGCCTTAAGGGAATACAAGAGCTCCCGGGCGTGGGAAAAAGCATCGCCCAAAAAATTGAAGAGCATCTGAAAACAGGGAAAATAAAATATTACGAAGAGCTGAAAGAAGAAACCGCTATCCGCCAGATAGTTACCCATTATTTCAAAACAAAAGGCGTTGCTCTGGACGAACTTAAAAAAAACGCCAAAAAAAAGAAAATAATATATTCCAGATTTACCAAACCCGCAAAACAACTTTTAGAATTGGCGGGTTCCGTAAAAAAAGCTGAGGAAGCAATTAATACTGTGGCTAACTGGGCTAATTCCCGCAATCTGGACTACGCCATTGAAACGGTTTTTAAAAAATGGTTAGAATTAGATAGATTAAAACCAAAAGACCTTGTTAAGAAACCTTTTTACGATGGCCGGCCAATGGTTTGGTCGGAAGCCAAAAAAAAATGGTACGTAATTGACGACGGCGGCAGCTGGCTGGAATTCGCCGATAAAGAAGAGAAAATAGAATGGAGAATTATCAAATAAAAAAATTATGAAAATAATATTCATTGGCACCCCGAATTTCGGGGCGATTGTTTTAGAAAAACTGTTAAAAAATAAAATGGAACCGGTTTTGGTTGTCACCAAGCCCGACAAACCCATAGGCAGAAAAAAAGTAATCACTCCCCCGCCGGTTAAAATTTTAGCTAAAAAATATAAAATTCCGTTTTTACAGCCGGATAAAATTGAAAATATTCAGAGAGAATTAGAAAAAATAAATCCCGACTTGATTTTAGTAGCGGCTTACGGCAAAATAATCCCTAAAAAAATACTGCAAATACCAAAACACGGCTGTTTAAACGTTCATCCCTCTCTTTTACCCAAACATCGGGGAGCTTCCCCTCTTCAATTTACGGTTTTAAACGGAGACAAGGAAACCGGGGTTACTTTAATTTTAATGACGGAAAAAATGGACGAAGGTCCGATTTTGGACCAATTAAAAATTAAAATTGAAAATCAAAAAATCTTTCCGGAAGAACTGGAAAAAAAACTGGCGGAATTGGGAGCTGATTTGGCGGTTAAAATAATCCCGAAATGGATAAAAAATAAAATAAAACCTCAAAAACAAAACGAAAAAGAGGCAACTTATACCAAAATCATCAAAAAAGAAGACGGCAAGATTGACTGGTCAAAACCGGCCGAATATCTTGAAAAACAAATAAGAGCTTTTCATCCTTGGCCGGGCAGCTTTTGCAAAATTGATGATAAAATCATGAAAGTTTTAAAAGCATCCGCATTAGAACAAACAAAAGTGGGCCCTCAGGGTCCCATTGGAAAGACTTATTTGGCAACTAACGAACAAATTGCCGTTCAATGCAAAAAAGATTATCTGATAATAGAAGAATTGCAGTTTGAGGGAAAGAAAAAAATGACGGCCAAGGATTTCTTAAAAGGAAACATGAATTTCATCGGTAAAATATTAAAATAAAAAAACCATGCTAACACATACTGATTTCAGAGGAGGAGCAAAAATTATTATTGACGGAGAGCCCTATGAAATTTTAGAGTCCCAGCCGATGAAAAAAGCCCAAAGAAGAGTTGTGATTCAGGCCCGGATTAAAAATTTAATTACCGGAAACGTTTTAGATAAAAATTTCCACCAGGGAGACACCGCCGAAGAAGCCGAGATGACAAAAATAGACGTCAAGTTTTTATATTTCCATAAGGACCAATTTTTCTTTTGCGAAAAAAACGACCCTTCAAAAAGATTCAGCTTGACCGGCCAGCAGATAGGCAGCCAAGCCAAATTTTTTAAATCAAATCAAATATTAGAAGGCCTTGTTTTTGAAAATAAAGTGGTTAACGTTTTGCTGCCGATAAAAATCTTTTTAAAAATCACGGAAGCCCCGCCCGGAGTTAAAGGAGAAAGGGCCCAAGCCGGCACTAAAATAGCTATACTGGAGACTAAAACTCCGATAAACGTCCCTTTATTTGTAGAACAAGGAGACACCATTGAAGTAAATACCCAAAATGGCGAATACATCAGAAGAATAGATAAAGAATAAAAATTATCAAAAAAAAGAAAGCGAAAAAAAACGCTTTCTTTTGTTTTAGGCTTAAATCAGAATTGTTAAATTCAGAAAAAATATTGAATTATTAATCCCGCAGTAACGCTTATTCCGAAAAGCAAAAATAAAACTTTAAATATATTTTTTTTATCTTTTTCCTCTTTAAATAAAACTAAAATTCCCAATCCACCGCTTGCGCAAAGCCCGGAGATAACGGAACCATAGGTAATTGCTCCCTTAAGATACAGCTCCGTTATAACAACCGAAGCCGCGCAATTCGGAATAAGCCCGGCCAGCGCCGATATAAACGGCTGTAAAATACTATGAGTTAAAAAAAACTTACCCAACGCTTCCTCCCCTATTTCAAAAATAATAACGTTTATCGATAATGAAATGATAAAAATAAAAACAAAAATCTTTGCGGTGTGAATTATGGGATGAAAAAAAATTTCCTTAGGATTGAATTTTTTAGCCGACGGGCTGGCGCTGTGCCCGCAACAAGCCTTTTCTTCCATAATTGATTCATGGTGATGGCTTCCATCGTCTAGACCCTTGGCGAAAGCTTTAATGTGCGTCAACGTTTCTTTGTTGGTTTTCCTGAATGCAAAATCAACGGCATAACCGGCAATTAAAGCAATAAAAATTTTTGTTAAAATAAGAGGTAAAATAATATTGGCCCTGTCCGGTTGGGAAAGAATTATTGGTATCGCTTCGTCGGAAGTAGAAAGATAAACGGCCAATAACGTTCCTATTGTGACTAATCTTTGGGTATATAAAGCTGTAACCACAACGGAAAAGCCGCACTGAGGAAAACTGCCGACCGTAGACCCTACCGCAGGACCCAATGCTCCGGCTTTCTGTATCTTTTCTCTAATCTTGTTTCCGAATTTATATTCGATTAACTCTATCGCAATATAGATTACCAGAAGCAAGGGAATCATTTTTACCGTATCTGTTATGGCGTCTGAAAAAACTTGAAACATAAAAAAATTAATATTGATTTTTATTTTGCCTGTTCTATTATGTATTATCTATTATATTCATAATATATGAAAAATCTAATCTTCGTTAAACTGGGCGGCGGATTAATTACCGATAAAACCACTCCTTACACTCCAAAATTAGACGTTATTGGCAGGCTTGCTCAAGAAATTATTGAAGCGAGAAAAGAAAAAAATTTTAATTTATTATTAGGCCATGGCGGAGGCTCGTTTCCTCATACCTCAGCTAAAAAATACAAAACTCACGAAGGCTTTTTAAACCAAGAAAGCAAGTACGGATTTTGTAAAGTTCGGAGCGATGCCGCGGAATTAAATCAAATAGTTATTAAGTTCTTAATCGAGGCTGGCGAGAAAGTTTTCTCAATCCCGCCTTCTTCTTGTTTTCTTTCAAGTAATTCAGAAATTTCAGATTCTTATTTGAAAACTACAAAAAAATTACTGGACTATAATATTGTTCCTGTTTTTTATGGAGATGCTGTCGTTGACCTAAAAAAGGGTTGTTGTATCTTATCTACAGAAAAAATTTTATTATATTTGGCAAAAAAATTAAAACCGAAAGAAGTTATTATTGCTGATAAGGTTGATGGAGTTTTCACCGATGACCCTTTAAAAAACAAAGAAGCCCAATTTATTCCTAAAATAAACCGAAAAAATTGGAATAAAATTAAAAAATATTTAAAAGGTTCTGATGGAATTGATGTTACCGGCGGAATGCTTCACAAAGTGGAAAAAAGCCTTGAATTGGCAAAAACCGGCAGCAAGGTTTTAATTATAAACGGAAATAAACCCGACTATTTAAAAAGAGCTCTTTTAGGAGAGCTTCTTGGAACTCAAATTGAGTGGTAAAATAAACTAATTTTCTTTACAAAATTTTAAAAATAAGTAAATTTAGAAAATAAGGAGGTATTTTTTTGACAACATTAAAAGATGCTGTAGAAAAAATGGAAGATGGAATAGGAAAGTTGGAAGAAGCCAAAAATATATTAGAAAAGATGGCAGAAACTAAAGACAATGAAAACAATAAAAAAGAAAATGAAATTAAAGAATTTGAAGACAGAATCGACGATTTAGAAGGAAATTTTAAAGAAATACCTGAAATTCTTCTTGAAATCTGCCAAACCATTGAAAATCAATCGGGAACCAACTTGCCGCTTCTTACAAAAAAAATAAAAGAATTAAATAAAAATAAATAAAAAGCCGACTAAATCTTTAAAAATCTCGGCTTTTTTTATTTTTGGTTAAAAATTTTAAATTCCTCTTATTTCACAAACGTCAAACAAAGGAGCGACGGCGTTTTTTATTTCCACCATATATTCGCCAGGATATGGTTTTACTTTTTCAAATCTCGGGTCAACGGTTTTTTCCGGCCGGAAGCCCTGTAAATAATATTTTCCGCCCGGTCCTATCCAGCGGGCAATCTGCGTGATATCTTTTTTCTCCAAAATTTCCGGAACAATCGTGGTCCTGAATTCAAAATCTATTTTTGACTCTTTCAAAATTTTAACGCTCCTTTCTACGTTTGCCACGTTGATTTTCCTGACGGTTAACTTTTGATAACTCTCTTTGGGGCCCTTAATATCCATTGCCACATAATCAATGAAATTATTTTCGATTAATTTTTTTAAAACAGCGGGGTTGGAACCGTTGGTATCCAATTTTACGGAATAGTTCATTTTTTTTATTTTTTTTATAAAGGAGGGCAGGTCTTTATGAATAGTCGGCTCCCCTCCGCAAATTACAACGCCTTCTATTAATCCTTTTTTTTCTTTCAGAAAATTAAAAAAAACAGATTGAGCAATTTTGGGCTGGTTTTTAATTTTTTCTGGTAAAACTAATTCGGAAGCGTAACAAAAAGGACAACGAAAATTACAGCCTGTCGTAAACACAGTGCAGGCTAATTTTTTCGGATAATCTATTAGGGTTAACTTTTGAAGTCCGCCGATTTCCATAAATTTAACGGGCTTTGGCTAATTTAAATAATTTTCTGTCATCAAATTCCCTTTGTTTTCCCTTATTCCACTGCCTGACGGGGCGTAGATAACCGACAATTCGGGAATAAACCTCGCAAGGCTGTTTTATCGTGCATTTCGGACAGTTAAAATGCTCTCCGGATAAATAACCGTGAACAGGACAAATGGAAAAAGTAGGGGTTATTGTAATATAAGGCAAACGAAAGTTTTCAAAAACTTTTTTAACAAAACTTTTTATCATTTCTGTGTCGGAAACTTGCTCTCCTAAAAAGACATGCAAAACCGTTCCGCCGGTATACTTACACTGAATTTTATCTTGAAGTTTAAATGCCTCAAAAACATCTCCGGTATAATTGACCGGCAACTGGGAACTGTTGGTGTAATAAGGCACGTCTTTCGTTCCCATTGTAATAATGTCGGGATATTTTTCTTTATCTTTTAAAGCCAGTCTGTAAGAAGTGCTTTCCGCCGGAGTGGCTTCCAAATTATAAAAATTACCGGTTTCGGTTTGGTATTTAATAAGTCTGTCTCTCATAAAATCCATCACCTCTAAGGCAAACCTTATTCCCCGCCGGCTGCCGATATCCTCTCCGATAAAATTAAGCAGGGCCTCGTTCATTCCCGACAAACCGATGGTTGAAAAATGATTTCCGTAATAGTTATTTCTCATTTTTTTAATTCCGGCCAAATAATACTTTGAATAAGGATACAGGCCTTTGAGCATAAAACTTTCCAAGGCTTTTCTTTTAATCTCAAGGCTTTCTTTGGCAACATCCATCACGCCAGCTAATTTTTCAAAAAATTCTTTTTTTGTTTTAGATAAATATCCGATTCTTGGCAAATTAATTGTGACCACTCCTATGGAACCGGTCAAAGCACCACTGCCGAACAACCCTCCCCCGCCTCTGCTGTATAGTTGTCTTTTGTCTAATCTCAGCCTGCAGCACATTGACCTTGCATCTTCGGGATTGATATCGGAATTTATGTAGTTGGCGAAATAATTTATTCCGTATTTAGCCGACGCTTCCCACATCGGGGCTAACGTAGCATTATTCCAGTCAAAATCTTTTGTAATGTTTACGGTTGGAATTGGAAAATGAAAAGGCCTTCCCTTGGCGTCTCCCTCCATCATACACTCGTAAAGCGCCTGATTTATCATATTTATTTCTTCCTGGAATTCGCCGTAAGTTTCTTTTTGCGGTTTTCCGCCGATAATTACCGGTTGTTTGGCGAAATTTGGCGAAGGCACGATATCAACCGTGATATTGGTAAAGGGACACTGAAATCCCACTCTGGTGGGAATTGCGCAATTGTATAAAAACTCCTGCATGGCCTGTTTTGTTTGATGAAAATTTAATCCGTCGTATCTGACAAAGGGAGCTAATAATGTTGAAAATTCGCCTACTGCTTGAGCTCCCGCCGACTCTCCCTGCAAGGTATAGAAAAAATTAACCAATTGCCCGAGAGCTGTTCTTAAATGTTTCGGAGGTCGAGCTTCAATTTTTGTCGGCACCCCTCCAAAACCCCTTAAAAGCAAATCGTATAAATCCCATCCATTGCAGTAAGTGGCCAGGGTATCCAAATTATGAAGATGAAAATCGCCGTTTTTCACCGCTTCCCTGACTTCATTGGGATAAACTTTATTCAACCAGTATTTTTTAATCAGCATTGAGACGGCATAATGATTTAATCCCTGCAAGGAATAAGCCATGTTGGCGTTTTCGTGCACCTGCCAATCCAATTCTCCGATATACTGGTCAAGCATCTCCACTGTTTCTTCTGTTATTACGTTGGCTTCCCTTATTCTTCTCCTTTGTTCCCGGTAAAGAATATAAGCCTTGGCCGTGTCCACCAATCCTTCTAGAATTAAAATTTCTTCAACAATGTCCTGGATCTGTTCCACTGTCGGAACCTCGTCTTTTTTAAATCTCCGGTTCAAAATATTGACCGCTCTCTGGGATAACCTCTTGGAAACCTTTCCATCCCGCTGTCCGGTGGCGGTAATCGCCTTAAAAATAGCATCTTCAATTTTTTTCGCGTCAAAATCAACCACCTCGCCTGTTCTTTTCTTAACTTTTAAAATTTTATTTGTAATTTTTTGCGCCATTCTAAAGAAAAAAAACTATTATTGTATTTTAGTTTTAAGATTTTAAGTAGTCAAACTGTGGAAAACTAGTTTTTGATTTCAAAAACTAAAATTTAATTTTTTTATTCAGCTCTTCAAGAACTTTTTCCAAAGGGATAGCGTACATCTCGCAAACTTGGCCGATTTTCAGGTTTTCAATCTCAAATTTAGCCATCGGACAGGTCAAACAGGGAAAATTGTATTTTTGTAAAATAATTTCAGTTCCCTTTTGCTTTAAAACCTCGGCCAAAGTCGTCTCTTTGGTGATTTTTTTGAAATTTTGGGTATTTTTTTTAGGCATATTAAATAATTTCTAATTTTGTTTTGTCCCGAATCTTCGAGGACAAAAGAACTTGCCCCGAAGGGGATACCTCGTCACCTTAGGACGAGGTAGTTCATTTTTAAAATTGCTTCTTTTATTATTTTTTTTGAGTTTAATTTTTCTTCCTCAGCCTTTATTTCTTTTAAGTTAGCTCTGGTCTCGGGATTTTGCGGCAAAAATCTGGCGCAGCAATCCTGATGGGGCAAAATTGAAATTTCAAAAGTTCCTATTTCCTTGGCTTTGTTTATTATCTCCTCTTTATCATAACAAATCAAAGGCCTTAAGACGGGCAGCTCAATCGCTTCCTCAATTACGCCGATATTTTCCAATGTTTGGGAGGCCACTTGCCCGATATTCTCTCCGGTAATTAAAACTTTGGCTTTTTCCTTTTGAGCTATTGTTTCGGAAATTTTAAACATAAACCTCCGGTAAAATAAAACCCTTAAACTTGATTTTGTTTTCAATAAAATTTCTTTCTGGATTTCGGCAAAGGGAACCAAATAAAGCTTTGAACAAAATTGGTATTTATTCAGAACCTTGATAATCTTTCTCACTTTTTCCAGAGAGGCTTTGCTGGCAAAAGGATAAGCATGAAAATGGATAAAGATTATTTCAATTCCCCTTTTTTGAGCCAAGAAACTCGCTACCGGCGAGTCGATTCCGCCGGAAATCAAGCTGACCGCTTTTCCGGAAATTCCAACCGGCAAACCACCCATTGCTTTTATTTTTTTAAAATATAAAAAAGCGTAATTTTGCACGATTTCAATAAAACAAGTTAATTCCGGATTTTCCAAATCAACTTTTAATTCGGTACTAAGCGCAGCCGAAGTATTGCCCCGAGCCCGTCGAAGGGCGCGTTTTCCATTTTTCAATTTGCCATTCGACGCTTCGCCTTTACTCAGCGTCGCCCTGAGCCTGTCGAAGGGTACCATTTGCTTTTCTTTATCTTTATCAATTTTCAATTTGCCATTTACCATTTGCAATATAAAAGCTCCTATTTTTTCATTAATTTCCGGTGAAGTTAAAAAGAAATCCTTTTTTGACCTCTTTGCAAAAATTTTGAAACTTTTGGGCTTCTCTTTTTTTATTGTTTCCAGAATTTTATTTTGCATGGCTTCAATTTTTTGCTCGCACAAAAAAGCAAAACTAAAAGAAGATAATCCGAAAACATTTTTTAAGGATTCTTCGATTTCCTTTTCTTTATATTTATCTTTCAACTCAACCAGAACTCTACCCTCTATTCTTTTTATTTTTTTGCAAAAAGAAGGGTTTATGGCTTTTTTTATGTTTTCCACCAGCTTGTCTTCAAAAAGTTTCCGATTTCTGCCTTTTAAAGCGATTTCCGAATAATGGCAAATAATAAATTGAAAATTCATAAAATTTTACTTCTCACTGATTATTCCTCCGCCGATAAGCTCTTCTCCTTCGCCCGCCGACTCGGCCTTCGTAGCCGAATCTACTTCGGCGAAGGAGGCAGCCTTGGCGAAGGCGGGTAAATAGAAAACTATTGATTGACCGGGAGTTATTGCTTTTTGGGGCTTATCAAATATAACTTTTAAACTGTTCCCCTCCCCCTTAATTATTTTTGCCGAAACCAAGGGAGCTCTTGACCTTATTTTTGCCTTTATCTTCAAAGGTAATTTAGGTTTTTCTCCTGATAACCAATTTATATTTTTTGCAATCAATTCTTTTTTATCTAAATCTTTTTCTTCATTAGTAACAATTAAATTATTGTTTTTTAAATCTTTTTCTAAAACATACCAGGGCTTGCCCGCCGACTTGTCCGCCGAAGCTTTAGTGTGGGCGGAAGCTTTAGCGAAGGCGGGGCCCGCACAAATATTAATTCCCTTTCTCTGTCCTATTGTATAAAAATGAAGTCCTTGGTGTTTTCCGATTGAATTGCTCTTTTTATCTAAAATATCTCCGGGCTTTGTTTTTAAACTTGTTTTTAAAAAATCTTTAATACTGCCCTTAATAAAACAAATTTCCTGAGAGTCGGCTCTTTTAAAAGTCGGGAGTTTCATTGTTTGGGCTATCTTTCTCGTTTCTTTTTTGTCGGATAAATCTCCGATTGGAAACAAAATATTTTTTAACTGTTTTTGATTAAGCTTCCATAAAAAATAGGATTGGTCTTTTTCTTTATCTTTGGCAACGAACATTTTAAATTTACCCTTAACTTCTTTTTTTATGGCATAATGTCCGGTTGCCACAAAATCCGCTTTTTGTTTTTGAGCTTCTCTGATGAGAAAATTAAATTTAATTTCTTTATTGCATAAAACGCAGGGATTTGGTGTTTTGGCCTGTTTTTGTTCTTTTAAAAAATATTTGATTATTTTTTCTTTAAATTGTTTTCTTAAATCTAAAACTGAAATTGGAATTTTTAAAATTCGGGCAACCTCTTTTGCGCTCCTTTCTCCTTCTTTCAAAGACGGCAAATCATAAAGTTTAAAAAAAACTCCCCCAACATCAAAACCAGCCCTTTTTAAAAGGGCTGCGGTCACCGAAGAATCAACACCGCCGGAAAGCGCAACTATTACTTTTTTAGCTTTTTCTTTTTTCATAATTCTCTATCGCCATTTTTAAAGCTGATTCGGCTAAATTAGCGCAGTGAAGCTTTAGCGAAGGCAGAAAACCCAATTCATCCGCAACATCCTTAAATCCAACTTTTTTTGCCTCTTCTAATATTTTCCCTTTTGCCAGCTCGCAAATCATGTCTGAAGAAGCAATGGCTGCCGCGCACCCTAAAGTTTCAAATTTAATATCCTTTATAAACTCTTTGTCTTTTTTCTTGCCAACCTTAATATAAATTCTCATTATATCCCCGCAACGCAAATTTTCAGTATCGCCTACTCCGTCCGGATTTTTAATTTTACCCAGATGCCTCGGATGTAAAAAATGGTCCATTACTTTTTTTGAATAACCAGATTTCATTTTGTTTAATAACCGGAAATTATTCTTAATTTTTTAATAGTTTTTGGTAAAATTTTTAAAAATTGGTCTATTTCTTTCGGGCTCGTATATCTTCCCAAAGACACCCTTAAAGAGCAGTGGGCGTCCTTCTCGGAAAGCCCGAGAGCCATTAGCACGAAAGAGGGTTCCAAGCTCTTTGAAGAGCAAGCTGAGCCCGTGGAAACGGCAATTCCCTCTCTGTCCAAGGCCATTACAATGCTCTCGCCTTCAGCTCCGGGCAGGGTAAAGTTAATATTATTGCAAAGCCTTTTTTCCAACGAACCATTTATTTTAGAGCCGGAAATTGTTTTTAAAACTTCTTTGATTATTTTATCTCTTAACTTTATTATTTTTTTATTTTTTGGTTTTTCTTTTTTTACTAATTTTACAGCCGCCCCTAATCCCACGATTCCGGCAACGTTTTCAGTGCCGGACCTTTTTCCGTTTTCCTGTCCCCCGCCAAAAACCAAAGGCGCCAAAGCGGTTCCTTCTTTAACATAGAGGCACCCCACTCCCTTGGGACCGTAAATTTTATGGGCGGAAAGAGTTAACAAATCCACTCCCAGCTCTTTAACATCGCAATTAAGATAATTTATTGCCTGGACCGCATCGGTATGAAAAACAATCTTGGAAGCGTCATTTTGAACCCTGTAATTTGAAATTATCTTGCTTATTTCTTTAATGGGCTGAATTGTTCCTATTTCGTTGTTAGCGTAAATTATTGAAACTAAAATTGTATTTTTTTTGATTGATTTCTCAATTTCAAAAAAATTAACAATACCCTCTTTGCTGACTGGCAAATAAGTTACTTCTACTCCTCTTTTTTCCAAAAACCGGAATGGTTCTAAAACCGCCGGATGTTCAATTTTAGTGGTAATAATGTGGGGCGTCTCCACTTTTGATTTTAACGCCTTAACTGTTCCAAAAATCGCCAAATTATTGGCTTCAGTAGCTGAACCGGTAAAAATAATTTCGCTTTCCAAACAATTCAAAAATTTAGCCACCTCAGCTCTGGCATTATCAATCGCTTCTTGTCCCTTTAGACCAAAACTATGGATTGAAGAAGGGTTGCCAAAATCTTTTTTCAAATAAGGCATCATTTCCTTCAAAACTTTTGGGTCAATCGGAGTGGTAGCCGCATAATCTAAATAGATACTTTGTTTACTCATAATATTGAGATTTCCGAACTATTTTTTGATAATAATGAGTTTCTCGAACTATTTTATTATATATCAAGGTTTTTCTTTAATCAATAAACTCAAAAACGCTCATAATAATGGGCGTTCCTGAGATTTCTTCTTTTTCTAAACTACCCTTGGACTTGTCCTGAGCGAAGTCGAAGGATGGGCTAGAAAAAGAAAGAGAGAGGATTAATATGTTATAATTTTCACACAACCCTTTTCCACGTAAGTTATACCTGAAGCAAAATAACCAGTGGCAAGGGCGGTTACGACAAAAATAATTATAATTATTATTTCATTAATCGTTGGAAGATTCGGTATACTACACCCAGTAATTATAAAGGATGAAATAGCTATAAAAATAGCAAATGTTTTAATCTTTAGCGAATCTTTTCCAATGCCATAACCACTTGTGAAAATGGCAACAAAACTTAATATAACCGAAATAGTCGTTAATTCCATTTTTTTCATTCTCCTTGGCCATCTCTGAATCACCGATTCTTGGATGGCTTAATCTAACTACTATTTTAGTAATCAGATTACACCATCCAAGTTTTTCCTCTCTCTATATTATTTACTCAAAGAACTGTTTTCCTTTTTCTATCCCGCAAGCTTACTTACGAGATTGAAGAAAGAGAGAGAATTAAATTTTAAAAATTTAACCTCTCATAGATTTTGCGAAGCTCTTTTCTCAAGAATTTGTTTTACTGAAATTGCGTGAATCATCATGTCAACAAATTCATCGTGAAGCTTTGAAGGATTTTTCTTTTTTTCCTTGATATCTTCAATCTTCCACAGTAAAACGGACAAGGCATTGTAAGACACAATATTATTTGTTATTATTTTTCCGTTCCAGTATCGTTTCGTAATTAGATATCCTGGAACGATTTCGGGATTGGAAGTTAAAGTCAATGTTTCATTCTTTTTTTTAATACAAAAAGCTAAAGTCGAAACATCCTTCTCTGTCTCTATAACGCTTATAGTAAGCGTAATCCCCGATTCTTTGTCTTCACAGCTATAACCTCTCGGTTTTCCTATTGCTTCGCTCGTGGGTTTCCAATCGAGAAGACCCAAATAAGTTGCTTCCTTAATTTTATCTAAGATATTTTTTACATACATTGCTGTCACCTTTTACTCAAAGAACTGTTTTCCTTATATTTTACTCAAAGAACTATCTATTTTTCTCTTCTTTCTGCTTTAATTATATCATACTATTTTATATTTGTCAATAGCGAAGATAAACCAAAAAGGAGCGTTTTAGCTCCTCTCTTTTAATTAAATTTCTATTTCAATTTTAAATTTTTTTTACGATTATTCAATGTCAGATTCTATTTCTTCGGAATATATCTTTTTTAAAATCAAGCTTAATTTCCTGTCGAATTTTCTTATTGAATATAAAATCCAAAAAAGCAAAAACAAAGCAATGAAGTTAAAGAAAATTGCGCCGGAAATTAAAGCCAGAAAAAAAGACAGAAAAGCAATCGAAATTAAAAACAGAGCAAATCTTATTTTAGATACAAAAAAAACTTCTTTAATAATTGCCCTTACCTCAACTTGATTCTTATTTTCTTTTTGTTTTTTGTTCATTGTTTTTATTTTAACACAAAAAAAATATTGTCAAAACTAAGCTGTGTATAAATTAATTTAAATATTCCTTCCACTCTTTGGGAAAAGGAATTGAAATTGATTTTCTTTCGTTTCCAACAACTGATTTAAAAACAATAGAAGTCGCGCAAAGGCCAAGTTGATTATCCGGCAAAGCAAAAGGAGCGCCATATTTTTTATCCCCCAAAATGGGAAAACCCAAAAAAGATAATTGAGCTCTAATTTGGTGGGGTTTGCCGGTTTCAAGTTTAATTTTTAAAAGCGAGTATTTATTATTTGAAGAAATTGTTTCAAAAGAAAGTTCGACTAATTCAAATCCTGACTTTTTCTCCCTGGAAATCGCCACCTTATTTTTTGATTCGTCTTTATTTAAATAATTTATCAGATTCGCTTTTTTTTGTTTTGGCCTTCCCAAAACTATGGCGTGGTATATTTTTTCAACGCTTCTTTCACGAAATTGTTCTGAAAGCCGGCTGGCTCCCTTACTGGTCTTGGCAAACAAAACAATTCCCGAAACGTTTCTGTCCAAGCGGTGCAAAAGCCCTAAAAAAACATTACCCGGCTTTTTATATTTTTCTTTGAGATATTTTTTAACCTCGTCTAATAAATTAACATCCCCGCTTTTATCTCCTTGCGTTAAAACTCCGGCGGGTTTAAAAACCGCAATTAAATGGTTGTCTTCGTATAAAACTTGAAGTTTCATATTATTAGATAATAACAGATAATATTCAAAACAAAAATCGCCTCCGCCTCTTGTCTCTTCGTCGTCCGCCTCCGCCGGTTGGCGGATAGTGGAGGCAAATGGCAAGGGCAAGAAAGCGATTTTTGTTTATTTAATTATTATTTTTTTCTATCATCCTTGTTTTAATTCACAATTTTTATTCTGAACTAAAATAAAAATGAGATTATGTAGAAGGGAGAGTGAATACTATTTGCATTGCTTCCTTCTCTCCCTTCTTTTTGTTAAAATTGCATTTTTGTTTCCTCCTTTTTCTAAACCGTAACTTTCATTATGGGCTAGAAAAAAAATAGGAAAGAAGAAAAAAAATTTCTAATTTTTCGGAACATAAGCTTCGTTCGGAATATAAGTTCCTTGTGGAATATAAAGGCTTTTCTTACACCGATATACTATCATAATACAGATAGTATCATCATTCATACTCTGAACTAGATTTAAAATTTCTCCTTCCTCTTCGTCTAGCTCTTTTACGAACTGGCTGAGTCTCTTTTCCATAAGACAAACGTCCTTAGAGTAAACATCCTTTTTTCCATTTTCCCAAATACGAACCGTTATAAAAATAACATATCGTTTCATGATTTTACCTCCAGGCAAGAAACCATGATTTAAAATAATAATACTGAACCATGATTTCCTCTCTGGAGGTAAAATCTCTTCCTTCCTAATGAGTTATAAAGAACTGTTTTTCTTTTTTTAGATCACGATTTTCATCCTGACCTAGAAAGAAAAAAAGAGAAAGAATTAAGAGAGACTGTCAGGGAAAATATAGAATACCTGGCTTTCTCCAGCTTCTGACTCAAACATTTTACGATATTCGAGTTCGGCTTTAAGATGTGCCAGTCTTTCCATTTTTCCCACTTCAACGAAGATGTGTCCTGCGTGGCAGCAAATACTAGATTTAGGAAACCTAGCGTTGCCCGTTTCTGCAAACTTCTTACAGACATGATGTCTACTCTTTATGTTCATTAGTTCATTGCAATGTGGACATCGAGCAGGTTCTTTTGGCTTTTCTTTTTTCCCAAATAATCTTGCGAAATTCATTTTCTCGCCCTCCTTCATTAAGAAGTATAATCTGACAACAGAAGCAAAGCTCCTATTGACACCATCCCTCCGGAAGACACCGTTTCCCTTGGATGGCTTAATCTAATTACCGTTTTTTTTGATAATTAGGTTATGCCATCCAAGTTTTCTTTCTCTTTATTATTTACTCAAAGAACTGTCTATTTTTCTCTTCTTCTGCTTAAATTATATCATACTATTTTATATTTGTCAAGAGCTAAACAAAAAAATGAGAAAGAACAAGCTTCCTCATTTTTGATTTAAAAATTAAATAAATTATCAGAAAATATGGTTCGACAAGCTCACCACAAGCTGATTAAAATTTGAAGCAATAATACAAAAAGGCTTATAAAAATTCCCGAACAAAGCAGGAGCCTGGAAAGCTTGAAAAGTCGTCTTTTGGGCCGGTAATAATAACGGCAAATATTATAAATTTCTAGAGAATACTCATCTATTATCTTGTTTAAATCCATGCAAACGCTTTTAAGCTCTTTTCTGTATTGTTCGGAAAAATAACTGGCAATTTTTTTATTATAAAGCAAACTTTCTTTTTGACCTTTTTTTCTCATAAATTTTGGCGGAAGTAAAGCAAACACGGCAACAAGAGCCGCAAAAAGAGAAAAAAGAGCCAGCATAAGCAAGGGAAGAAAAAAAGCTATATTTTCCGCTTTAATCTGGGAAACGGAAAGAATGAAAAGACCTGAGCTCAAGCCGACTAAAATGCTGGTTTGATTATCCATATGCCGGGCAAAATTCTCGGATTTCTGCAAAATGCTGCTCAAGAAAAAAAATGTCACTTCTGCACTGACGGGCTTTAGTTTTGTTTTGGATTTGTTTTTAATTTTTATCGCCATAAATTTTTTAAAAAGAACTACCCTTTTCTAAAAGGTATCCCCTTCGGGGCAAGTTCTTTTAGCGGCGGGGGAATAAAAAACCGCCAATAATAAATAAGCTAAAATTCCACCGCAAATTGCGGTAAACAACTGGGGCCAGCTCATCATAAAAGTCAATTGCTTGGCTATCGGACTTTTAATGAATAAATCAATTGCAATTGAACTGCTGACAGCTAAAAAAACGAATTTTAAAAAACCGGCCGAAACCATGGCTAGCCAATAATTCTTTTTTCTTAAAAACCCGAAAACCAGAACCAGAATAATGTTTCCCACAATAATAAACGGCAAAAAGGGGGCAAAAACTAAGGGTAAAAATCCCAAGGATAAGGAAATTAAGCTTGGCAAAAAACCGATTAAAATTGCCGCTTCCCTCCCTAATAAAACTAAAGAAATTAAAAGCAGAGCATTAACAATGGAGCCGGTAATTAATTGCTGTTTTAAAATAGGAGCTAAAGAAGCAATCCCGACAAAACTCGCAAAAAGAGCTGCTTTCCAAAATAAAATTTTAGAAAGGGACAAACTTAAAATTTTTGTTTTTTACATATTATTTATTATTTAAATCTAAAATTGTGAATCCTTCTTTTTCTTTTTTGTGATAATACGTATGTAAAATAGAACGCCTCAGTTTTTCGTCTTTGTCTAAAAATTCGCTGTATATTTTTTTGACAATCGGATTTTCATGGGCTTTTCTCAGCTTCTTCTTGCTGTCAATATCATAAAGGCTTTCCGCCCGTTTCTGCCTTATTTCAGGATAACAGGGCATAGGTTGCCCTCCGCCACCGATACACCCTCCTGGACACGCCATAACCTCAATACAGGTGTATTTTTCCTTGGGATTGGCCTTTATTTCTTCCAAAAGCTTTTTAGCGTTGCCGAGACCGTTAACCACGGCTATTTTATGGCAATTGGGCCCTATTTTAACCTCAGCTTTTTTAATTCCTTGTATTCCCCTCACCTCTTCAAAATCAACTTTTTTTAATTCCTTGCCGGTCAATCTAAAATAAGTGGTCCTAAAAGCTGATTCCATTACCCCGCCGCTGGCTCCGTAAATAACCCCGGCTCCCGATGGTTCTCCGAAAGCGCTGTCTAAATTTTCCGATTTTAATTTTTTAAAATCAATTTCATTTTTCATTATCAATCTCGCCAGCTCTCTTGTCGTTAAAATATAATCCACCGGTTTTAAACCGTCAAACAATTGTTCTTCCCTTTCAACTTCGTATTTTTTCGCGACGCAAGGCATTATTGAAACCACTATTATCTTTTTAGGGTCAATATTTTCCTTTTTCGCCCAATAAGTTTTAATGAGTCCGCCCAGCATTGATTGGGGAGATTTGGCGGTCGTCAGATTGGGAACGAATTCGGGATAAAAAAATTCAATAAATTTCACCCAAGCCGGACAGCAGGAAGTCAAAACCGGTAAAAGCGAGTTGTTTTTTATTCTTTCAACCACTTCTTTTGATTCCTCCGAGGTCGTAAAGTCCGCTCCGACCGAAGTATCAAAAACTTTATTAAACCCTAATTTCCTCAATGCGGCCGTTATCTTGCCGGTAACGACTTCTCCGTAAGGCAAACCGAATTCTTCGCCCAAGCTTGTTCTGATTGAAGGAGCAAACTGCGCCACCACAATTTTATCTTTTTCTTTAAGAGGCTTTTCGATGTCTTCAAACTCGCCCACTCCTTCAAAAGCGCCAACCGGACAATGAACAATGCACTGGCCGCAATAAACGCAGTCTCGGTTCAGTTTTTCGGAAGGAACGATGTGGAATAAATGCTTTTTTTCTTCCAATTCCAAAAAATCAACTCCTTGTTTATGGCAAACCTCAACGCAATTCCGGCAATCAATGCATTTCCCGCTGTCAAAAATAATGGCGTTTTTAAACTGGTAAATCGGAAAACGGGTCTTCCTATCTTTGAAACGGTTGATTATAACATCATATTTTTTAGCTAATTTTAAAAGCTGGCAGTTAAACCGCCAAACGCAGTCAACACATTCCTCTTTGTGCTGGGCGAAAATTAATTCCAAATTGATTTTCCTGGCTTTTTTAACCTTAAGAGAATCGGTGATAATCTCCATTCCTTCTTTGACCCTGGTTGAACAGGAAGCCACTAAATCCCTTTTTTCCGCCAGCTCCACTGCGCAAATCCGGCAATTGGCTTTAATTTCCAAATCCGGATGAAAACAAAGCAAGGGAATTTCAATATTATTTCTTTTCGCAACCTCATAAATCGTATCCCCTTCTTGGGCTTTTATTTTTTTCCCATTAATTAAAATTTGAATTTGTTTTTTCATTTCACTATTAGTTTTTTTATCAAACTTGAAAAAGGCAAAGCCATGCTCTTTCCCAAAGGACAAAAGCTGGTATTTTCTAAAACAAAAAATAAATCCTGCCAAATGACCTGATTAAGATTCTTCTCGTTTAACAATTCCTCAATTCTTAAAGCTCCTTCCCGGCAGGGCGTACATTTATCGCAATTCTCTCTTAAAAAGAAACTTATCCATTTTCTCATCAATATATTTAAATCGGTTTTCTTTTTGTCAAAAATAATAATTGTCGCCATCCCCTCTATTTTTTTATTAAGTTCTTTGGGCAATAAAATTTCACCGACCGCTCCCCCGCCCGCCTGAACGAAAAAATCAAAATCAGGCAAATTTCCCGTTTGCTCCAAAACTTCTTTTAAAGTCCAATCCTCGGGCAGCTCATAAACTCCGGGCTTTGCCGTGTCTCCGCTTATTGAATAAAACCTTTCATTGCGATAACTGCCTTGGTCTATTTGGGCTATTGCATAAAAAGTTTCTACATTGTTAACCAAAGTCGGATAACCCCAAAGACCTGCTTCCGCCGGAAAAGGCGGTTTTATTCGAGGCTCCAAAGCTTTGCCTTCTATGGCCTCGCAAATTACGGTTTCCTCGCCGGCCAAATATCCTCCTTTTTTTTCAAAAAGAGTTATGGGTAAGCCCTGGGATAATGTTTTTAATTTTCCCCCGAATTCCCGGTAATAATCATTTTTTAAATAAATAAAAGCTGAACTATTATCTATTGTTTCTAAGGCAATTCTTATTCCTTCTATGACTTTTTCGGGAGAGGTTCTTAAAATAAAACCGTCTTTAAGAGTTCCGGGTTCCCCCTCTGAAGCGTTGCAAATAATATATTTCTTTTCAGCTTTGGTTTTTTTTACTGTTTCCCATTTTAATCCCGTTGGAAAACGAGAACCGCTTCGGCCCAAGAGTTTATATTTTTCTATTTTCTTAATGATGTCCTGCATAATAAATTTATTATAACTTTTTTTAAAAAATAAAAAAACCGAGGTTTTCCTCAGCTAATTAAATAATTATTTTTTAAAATTATTAAGCCTGCATTTTAGAAAAAAGATAGCTTCCGATGGCTAACACTATAAAGGTTATAAATCCCAAAACAAATAAATCATTTACTAGTCCAAAATTAGAACCGTTTACGAGTGTACCCCTTAAGCCATCTACGCCGTACGAAAGAGGATTCATGCTCGCAATAATAACAAAAGCCCTCGGCAGTCCTTGAAGTGGAAACAAAGCGCCTGAAAGAAAAAATAAGGGCATTAATAAAAAATTCATAATCAATTGAAATCCTTGCATGTCTTGTAAAACCGAAGCAATGGCTGTTCCTAAGGCAGTAAAAAATAAAGCAATAAGGACCATGAAAACAAAAGAAAGCAATAAAAGATGCAAATCTGTCGGCCTAAACCCTATAAGAAAAGAGATGGCAAGAACAATAAATCCTTGGATTATAGCTACTGTTCCTCCGCCTAAAGTTCTTCCTATCATAATTTTAAGACGAGAAACCGGCGCCACTAAAGTTTCTTTCAGAAAACCAAACTGCCTATCCCAAATAATTTCAATGCCCGAGAATACTGCTGTAAAAAGAATCCCCATTGAAATTATGCCCGGAACTAAAAATTGTATATAATTTCCTCCTCCTGCTTTTTGAAATATTGGTCCAAAACCAAAACCAAAGGCAAGTAAAAGAAGCAGTGGCTGGCCAAGAGAGCCTATCATTCTGGATTTGGAACGAAAATATCTTTTCAATTGTCTTAACCAAAGAATATAAATTACATTCATAAATTTTTTTATCTATGCATCTTCATAATTGTTCTCATTCTATCAATACTGCCGGCTTCTTCTTCGCGAATTGTATTTCCCGTTAATAATAAAAATACTTCTTCTAAAGAATTAGTTTTTGTTTGTTCTTTTAGTTTTGGAATAGTTCCTTGAGCAACAATTTTTCCGTGGTCAATAATAGCAATTTTTTGAGCAATTTTTTCCGCTTCTTCCATATAATGAGTGGTGAAGAAAACTGTCATTTGCTCTTCTTTATTTAGGATCTTAATATAGTTCCAAATATGAGTTCTTGTTTGAGGATCTAAACCTAAGGTTGGTTCATCCAGAAAAAGAATTTTAGGATGGTGAATTAAACCTCTTGCGGCCTCTAACCTGCGTTTCATCCCGCCAGAAAATTTTTTTACCAGCTCGTCCTTTCTGTCCCAAAGTTCAACGAACTTGAGTAGTTGTTCAATTCTTTCTTTGCGCACCTTTTTTGGAACCCCATAAAGCACACCATGAAATTCCATGTTTTCATAGGCCGTAAGTTCTTCATCTAAACTTGGATCTTGAAATACAATGCCGAACGAACAACGAACCGCGTTCGGATCCTCAATCGGATTATATCCGTTCAGCTTGATTTCTCCGCTGGTCGGACGTAAAAGCGTGGTAAGCATTTTTATCGTTGTAGATTTTCCAGCGCCATTAGGTCCTAAAAATGCAAAAATCTCTCCCTTATCAACAGAAAAAGAGATATTATCAACTGCAATAAAATCACCGAATTTTTTTGTTAGATTTTTAACTTCAATTGTATTCATAAATGAAATTTTATCACAAATGAAAAAAGACCAACAGAACGTATGTGTCTATTTTATTATAATTATAGATTCTTTGCTTTTTCAGCCAACCTGCCTATCCAAATTGTCGCTACCACCGCAATCACCGTTACCACTCCCGCATAAATCAACATCGGCAAAATTCCCTTGGCGTCGCCGAAAACTTGCTGGAAAATAGCCTGAATGGCACTGTTCCAGGCCAAGGCCGCCACCAAGCCGAAGGCCGTAGTAACCAAAGTGGAAATTTTTTCTATTATTTCTTTTTTCATATTAATAAATTATAGTACAATTTTTATTTCAATAAAATAAAGGAGCGAATCAAATCGTCCTTTTTTATTTTAAAATTCAACTATTTTTAACTTCGATTTTTGGCCGGAAATAATTTTAACGCTTGAACAGTTTTTTTTGAAATAAAGGGAAATAGCTTTTATCATCGCCTCGTTGGCTTTTCCTTTTTCCGGAATTGCCTTAACCGCAACCACAAAATGATTTTCGTCAATTTTTTTAATATATTCTTTTTTGGATTTAGGTTTAGTCCTGACAAAAATTTTCATAAAAAAACTAGGCGTTATGCTTAATCTCAATAACATCTCCGTCTTGAACGACATATTCTTTGCCTTCGGTTCTGATTAAACCTTTTTCTCTGGCTCTGGCAAATCCGCCGGCGTCTAACAAATCCTGCCAGTTTATAACTTCGGCTTTTATGAAATGAGTTTCAAAATCGCTGTGGATTTCACCTCCGGCTTGGGGCGCTTTTTGGCCCTTTTTAATTGTCCAGGCGCGAGTTTCATCGGGACCGGTTGTAAAAAAAGTTAAAAGCCCCAATATCTCATAGGCTTTCTTAATTAACAAATCCAGCTCCCCTTCCAAGGGCAATCCCAAAGAAACTCTTTCTTCTTTGTTTAAACCTTCAGCTTCAAATTCCGTTAAAACGTCAATTATCAAAAATGGCCAATTATTTTGCTTAAATTTTTCTATAATATCTTTCGGCACTTCTTCGTCTTTGCCGTTGAGCAAATACAATCTCGGCTTCATGGTCAACAACTGATAATGATTAATTATCTTTGACTCTTCTTCACTGAAAATCTCTTCGCTTAGAATTTTTCCTTTTTCTAAAAATTCTTTGATTTTTTTTAAAGCATTAAATTCTTTCAAAGATTCTTTTTTCCCGGCCCTTACTTCCCCTTCAAGGCTATCAATTCTTTTGTCCACAGTTTCCAAATCTTTTAAGATTAACTCCGTGTCTAAGATTTCTTTTTCTTTTAAAACATCTATGTCGGATTGCGTATTAATAATATCTTTTTTTAAGAAAGCCCTTAAAACGTAAACCGTGGCATCTGTTTCCCTGATATTGGCCAAAAACTTGTTTCCCAGCCCCTCTCCCTTGTTGGCTCCTTTGACCAACCCCGCAATATCAAAAAATTCAATAGTTGTATTGATTTTTTTTTCCGATTTTGTGAGCTCGGCCAGCTTATCAACTCTTTCGTCAGGAACCGCAACTACACCCACATTCGGGTCAATGGTGCAAAAAGGATAATTAGCTATGTTGACCTGTTTTTTAGTTATTGTCTGGAAAAGCGTTGATTTGCCCACGTTGGGCAAGCCGACAATTCCGATTGAAAGAGGCATTTTTTATTTATATATTATATTTCATATATTATATATACTATAAAAAATAAATTACAACTTCCAATTTATCCCATTGACTTTATTATTGGATTTAAGCTATAATTTATTTTGTAAGTTTTCTCAATAAATTTTCGCTTTACTTTTTTTAAAAGTGTAAGTCAACCCTTCGGTAGCTCCGATGATAAACATCGAGGTTTACTATCTCAGGGTTGATACTGAGGCTTTTAGCCGAAGTATCAAAAGATCTTTAAGGTCTTGGAAAATTATTAGATGAAAAGTGTCAGTCGACTTACAATTAATTAAAATAAATCAACATGGCAAAAAAATTATACGTTGGCGGTTTACCTTACAGCACAACTGAAGATTCTTTGAAAGAAATGTTTATTCAGGCTGGAAAAGTTGAATCTGCAGTAATCATTATGGACAAAATGTCCGGCCGTTCAAAAGGGTTTGGGTTTGTGGAAATGTCCACAGACGAAGAAGCCCAGAAAGGCATCGAGTTATGGAATGGCAAAGAAGTAGAAGGACGAACTTTGACTGTAGCTGAGGCCCGACCAATGGAAGATCGCCCGAAAAGAGACTTCAACCGCGGAGGAGGCGGAAGAGGAGGTTTCGGCGGGCAACGAAGAAACAGTTGGTAAAAACAATTGTAATCAAAAAACAGGGCTTATGCCCTGTTTTTAGTTTGATTAAAATAAAATTATTGATTAATCCCCAAAAGCTCAACTTCAAAGATAAGCGTGGCTTTGGCGGGAATAGGACCGTAGCCTGATTCTCCGTAAGCCAAATCATAAGGAATTGTTAGTTTTCTTTTCTCCCCTACCTTCATTCCTAAAACTCCCAAATCCCAGCCCTCAATCACCTGCCCGGCCCCTAAAGTAAAAGAAAAAGGAGTTCCCCTGTCAACGCTCGAATCAAACTTTTCGCCGTTTTCAAAAGTTCCCACATAATGAACGGTGACCTTGTCGCTATTTTTGGAAACCTCGCCTGTCCCCTTTTTTAAAATTTCTACTTTCATGCCTTGAATTTCATGGTTTTGAGAATTTGATTCTGGCTCTTCGTTGGAATTAGAACCCGGTTCTTCACTGGTTTTTGGATTCCGAAAGACAAAATAAATTCCTAAACCTATGATTATTAAAATAATAATTAAAAATATCTTTTTCATGTTAAAAATATATTATCCTTTATTAATTTGTTTGTCTATTGTAATATCTCCGTTGTCCAAAATTTTAACTGTAAAGAAAATTTTAGTTTTCCCGCCGGTCGTAATTGTAAACTCTTTTTTATTTTCAGGAACAGCAAAAATAATTTCTTGGTTAAAATAAGTTCTGTTTCCGTAAAGACATTCTGTATTAAACCTCGGATTAATTGGCGGAGCCAAATCCCCTTCCTCACTAAGCAATAATCTTAATTCGGTTGCGAGACACACTCCGACATCTTCCCAGTTTGTTTTAATTTTAAAATAAAGGGTCAAGGTATCAATCCTTTCTCCGGCTTTATAGCCCGAGGCATCGAGATTCCATTTTGATATCCACGAAGGAACTGCTCTTTCGCCAAAATATGCTCCGGTAAGAGAAAAGTCGGCTTTTCTAATCTCTTCTCTCCACGTCCAAGCAAGAGGATAAGGATAAGAAAATTCTTTATGGATTAATTTTTCTTCCGTTTCGCCTCCATTTTCCATAGTGCTTGTCTCTGCTTTCCTTTCTTCCTCTTGAATTACAATTTCTTCCGTCTCTTTTTGCTCTTTCAAATAACTATCCGTTGAATAATTATTTGTCTCTATTTCTTTTGAAAATTGAGAATACTGCCAATAAATTGCCCCCGTAACCGCGAAAACCAAAATAATAATAATAATAAAAGCCAATGGCGCCGGTATTGTGGTTTTAAACATATTATATTTATACGATTTATTTTTTAATAAAACTTTAAGTTTAAGTGAATTTCCCCATTAAAACTAGCGCAATTACAGCCGTTACAATGCCTAAAATTTCATAATTGTTAATGGGTTCTTTAAAATAAAAAACGCTTATTATTGTCAAAAAAATCATTGTTGAAACTGCATAAAACACGCCGAGTGTTGAAAGTTTGATGTTTTTCATTAAAAAAAACCAACCGAAAGCCGTTGAAGCGTAAATTATAAAACCGATTACAAACCACTTAAGTTCAATGAATTTTTTCCCTTCGCCGGCAAGATTGATAAAAAAATCACCGATAACGCCGACTAAGCTTAAAACCGCAACAAATATCAATGAAATTAATTTTAAATTCATGTTTTATTTATTATAAACTTTTTTCCTTTCTTTTAATCTACATTTTGCAATTTACAATTTGCAATTTCTCTAATTCATTCTCCATAAAATAAAATTTAGTCCTTCGGGGCACTCAGGACTTCAATTCATCCTCCAGAGGATGAAATTCAGAACACCGGCAAAAGAAACCCAAGCAATATAAGGAATTAATAAGTAAGCAGCAGGTTTTGAAATTCGGTAAAAATTAGCGATAGTGTATAAAATCGCCCACCAAAGCATTAATAATTCAATAAAAGCTAAACCGGGTGACTGCAGGCCGAAAAACAATATTGACCACAAAATATTTAAAATCAACTGGAAAATAAAAATCAAAACCGCGTTTTCCTCACGCCAAGCGCCTATCCATAATTTTTCAGAAAAACGATTCCAGGCTTTAATTTTTTTATCCTTATCAGAAATCTGACATTTAAAATTCTTTGACCAAACTAAATACAAAGAAATTCCCATTAAAAAAAACAAAATCGTCCAAACCAACCCAATAAAATAACCAGGCGGAGTGAATGAAGGCTTGTTTAAATATTTATACCACCCTTCAATTTGCGGCATTGTAAAAATGGCCCCCACGAAACCCGCCATTTGACAAATTATTATACTGACTATAAATTTAAAAATTTTTTTACTATTCATGTGTTTTTTTATCTTCAATTTACAATTTGCCAAACCAATTTACCATTTACCATTTGCAATTTACAATTTATATGTGTCCATTGATAAACTCAGGATGCTTTTCTCTTATTTCCTTGGCGAAATTTTCCGCGTTTTTCAAATCCTCTTCATTTGGCCGGTCTTTGTTTATCCCGCCCATCAGCTTCAAAGGGCCGAAACTATCCCAGCCCTTACAGCTGAATTCTCCCATTATATCAAATTCTTTCTCTTGTAATTTTTTCCTCAATCTATCGTGATTGGTTTCAATTTCTTTTTCATCTCCGCCGCAGGTAGAAAAAATAAACGCTTTTTTGCCAATAAATTGGGGAAGTTTTTCAACCAGACTAATTAAGTTTTTATGATGTTTTCCAAGATAGATACCCGAGCCAAAACCAATTAAATCATAAATATTGAGCTCGTTTATCGCCCCTACGTCATCGGGATTAATTATTTCAGGTCCGGTCAAGTTCGCCTCAAGAATTAATGCCATCCTTTCAGCTACTTTTTTGGTATTTTGATGATGATAAGAATTATAAATTATCAGAGTTTTCATGTTTCTTTATTTTACTCCCCTTCTCCCTAATTTTCCAGCAAAAATAAAAAATCGGGAGAAAGAAATATTTATTATAATTTCTCGCTCCCTTAATTACTGTTGGCGCTGTTTTGAAAGATCATGCATTGTCTTTAAATGAGAAGAAGGCACAATTTGGACTTTCAGGATCAAAGCTTCTCACAAAACACTCTATCAGTTTTGGTTTTTTTATAATTACGTTTTTTTCTGCAATCTTGCTGAAAAAAATTGCCGTTGACATTACTAAAATATCTGCAAGAAGTTTTTTGACTTCTTTTGTTCTTTCTGGTCTTTCAAAAAGACCATCGACAAAAATAATCACTTCGTCGCCCAGTCCTTTTTGCATTAAATCTTTTGGGAAAAAAACAGTTACATCCTTTTCTTCCAATTTAAGCTCCTTTACTGCTACAACAGCCTTTAGAATTGTATCATACAATTCTACCAACATTTCTTCGGTCATTTCATTGACTAATCCATAAACTTTCACAATTGGCATTTCATATACCTCCATTTCTGTCTATATTTTTTTAAAGGAACTATTTTCCTTTTCTGAATCCACAATTAACTTGCGGTTTCAAAAAAAGAAAGAAGAAGGTTTTATTTTTTATTTTTTGTACGGCAATGTTTTTCCAATATCTCTATGATATCTTCTACGTCCCCAAAAAGACCCTCTAATGGCCCGGAAATTCTAGTCAAATTACCTCTTAAATGAGAAACTATACCAGAATTATCCGAAACAAATCCATAAACACCGGAAACACACTCTTGAAGCTTCGAAACATCTCCTTCGATGCCAGTGATATCGCCCCAAATATTAGAAGCTTCACCATGCGCAAATTTTGCGTCTCCATAGAGATCAGGATGCGGATTTTTCAAATTTTCAGCGTTTATGAGTTTTTTTTCTCCACTTAATTTTAATTGTTTTCTTGCGTGATTTTCTAACAAAATTTTCCTCGACCGAGTATGTTTTGCTATATAACCCATATAATTCACCTCTGCAGACAAAAATTATTATTAATTCCTCTCTGCAAAAGTGAATTTTCCTTCTTCTATAAAAAGAACTATTTTATATTATACCACGATAATTTATATTTTGTCAAGAAAAAAGCAGCCTTGAAATCAAGACCGCTGATTGATTTTTTATATTCTTTTTTTAATGTAAAAATCAAGGCTGGAAAAGTTCTTCCGGTAAAAATCGCACTTCCCTGATTTCCGGAAACTGCCTGGCAGTGGATTCAATATGAAACCATAATATCCCCACCCGACAGGAACCGCCAACGGTTTTGTTATTCAGGTCTTCAAATTCCAGAGTTAAAATTCCATCTTTTAAAGAAGCTCCCTTTAAAGAAAAACCTTCCAAGGGATATTCGGTGAAAATTCCCTGATTCCGCTCTTTATCGGTAAGCTCTCCTTTCAATAAAAGACGAATGGTATCTTGGATTGGGGTTTGGGTAATCGGAATTTTACGTTCTACTTGAACGAGACCCGCTCGACTGCAAAGAACGTTTCCCGATTCGTCCTTGTCTAGGCTGGCATTGTAATAATAAAGTAAAATACTTTTTTCGACAGGAATAATATTTTCTTCTTCTTTTTTTTCTTTTTGCAAAAAGAAAATATAAAAATTAACAACAATGATAAAAACAATAATTACAAAGAATATTATTTTCTTCATATTTTAAATCTGATTTTCGCTGTAACTTTGAGCTCTTTAATAAAAACCTTATAAACCTAAATAGCTGCCGCTTAAAGTTTTTAAAAATTGAGGGATGATAAACATCAGCCCGATAAGCGGCAAAACAATGGCAACTACCGTTATAATAAGCGCCCAGAGAAAATATTTTCTTATTTTTTCAACAGAAGAGTAAATCTCTTCAAGTTTTCTGTCCTGCGCTTCTATTTTTTTTAAAATTTTATCTTCCATGTTTTTTATGAACTTCTAGTCGAAAAATGATATTAAATATTGGTCAATTTCGCGCTGGTCGAGGTCGTAAAAATTTTTTCCGTCTTGATGTAATTTTTCAGCCAAAGCCCTGCCTACAAATCTCCAATGCCAAGGCTCAAACTGATAATATTTATTATTTTCAGGATACGAAAGAACAAAACCGTATTTATAAGCATTTTCTAAAAGCCATTGGTAAGTCGACGTTTTCTCAAAATCCGAATAGCTAGCTCCTATTTCCGATGTTGTAAAATCAATGGTTGTGCCTAATTGATGCTCCGAGTATCCCTGGTCTGCGCTAAATTTATTGGCGCCCGAGCCGTAAATTATTTTATATGATGATTTTAAATCACTTTGCGCATCAAACGACCGATAAGCTGAAATAACTTTAATGTCAATGTTGCCGTTCTTTGCGGTTACCAATAGGTCTTGTAAAAACTGCCAAATTTTCGCATAAATCAAATAATCCTCCTGAGAATCGTAAGTATATCCGGTCTCTATTTTAATAAATGTCTCGGGAATATAATTTTCGCTTAGAAAGTAAACTTTGGAATATTTCTTAAGTAATTCGGGGTCAGTCTTGCTTAATTTTTCCAAAGTCCCCACCGTGCCCTGAATACCGCTTATTTGCGAAGCAAGAAAATCCATTCTATTTTTTTCCATGGTATATTGCAATTCAAAATCATCTCTTTCGGTTTCTGTTTTGGCAAGCTCCCACTCAACTGAATCAATGACTTCTTGGAAACTTTTTGTTGTTGAAAAAAAATTCTCTTTGGTTTGCGAAATTTCACTCTCAAGAGTTAATTTATCTTTTTTCAATTGATAATTCTGATATCCAAGATATCCTATTATCCCAAGGTTTATTATCACTAACGCAAACAAAAATAAATTTAATTTATTATCATTTTTCTTCATTAAATAACTATACCACATTTTTTATTAATAAAAATATTATAACAAAAAATCGTCTTCTTGGCGATTTTTTACGAGCTCCTAATAGGCGATGATGCAAAATCTGTTTAATAAAAATTATCTTTAAATTTGTTCACTTTTTAAAAAATTCCCGTCAACACAACTTCTATATCCTTTAGAGCTGGCACAGCTTCCACATAAACCAATTCCGCATTTCGTTAAAAAATCCATTGAAGAATAAATTTTTTCTGGATTTATATGTTTAATTTCCTTTTTTATGACTTCTTTTACCATGGGTTCTGGACCGCAATTAATGCAATATTCAGGTTGTGTTTTTTCTATAATCTCTTCCAACATATCTGTCACCAAACCCTTATAACCTATTTCGCCATTTTCCGTGGTTAAAAATAATTCTTTACATGTTAATTTAAACTTTTCAAGATAAGACAAGTGATTTTTATCTTTCGCCCCCAACACCGCAACTACATTTTTATTTCTTTTAGCAAATAAATAAAGCGCTGCTACGCCAGTTCCTCCTCCCACCAATAAAACTCTACCTTTTACGGCCGGAGTATCCCCGTATGGTCCTCTTATAAATAAATTATCTCCACTAATTAATTTTGACAATTCATTTGTAAAACAGCCCCTTTTTTGAACAAGTAAGGTTAGGGGGTCATCATCTAAAACAGAGAATGGTTTTTCTCCTATCCCTGGTAAACAAGTAAAAATGAATTGCCCTGTTTCCGTTTTTATTCCTCTGTCTAATTTCAAAAGAAATAAGTCTTCAGCTATTCGTTTATTCTCTATCACTTTATATTCTTTATATTCCATTCTTAGCTCATCTTTTAAAAGAGTGGCTGCATTATTCGTCCCTTCTTTTAAATCCAAAGCTAATTTATGAAAATATTGTTTTATCTCCTCTGTGCTCATCCCTGCTAATGCAGAACCTACTCCAAAAAAATCTGCTCCAACTTGTTTGTAGCTTCTCACCTCTTCAGCCGTTGAAATGCCACCACAGGCTATCACGGGCAAGTCTGTAATGTCCCTTATCTCTTTTACGCTTTTTAAACCAAGCTCTAAAATTGCTTTTCCAGAAATTCCGCCTACTCTATTGGAAAGAACCGGAAAATTATTGTGCAAAAATAATTCCGGACCCTTAGTGTTTATCGCTGTTATCCCTGAAGCACCATTTTTTACAATGCACTCTATGGTCTCTTTAATATTCAAGTTTGGTGAAATTTTTACAAATACCGGCTTTCCAAGAAAAACAACGTTTTTTATTATCTCCCCCATTAATTTTTTATCCTGACCTATAACTTGACCGTATTTTTCAGAGTGAGGGCAGGAAATGTTTAGTTCAAAACCATCTGCCCAATTATATAATTCTTCTGCGATTTTTCTGAATTCATTAACACTATCTCCGAAAATTGAAATTAATAAAAACTTGTCATCGGGAATTTTTATTTTTGATAACTTATTTACAAATTCTTTTACTCCCGGATTAGAAAGCCCAACAGCGTTGATAAAAGAAAAAGGGGCATATTCAGCTATAATTGGTTCCTTGTTTCCTTCTTTCGGTTCCAATCCAATGCTTTTTGTAGTAAGTATGCCGATTTCAGGAATTTCTTTGGCAATTTTCTCAATTACTGGTACTTCTACAGAAATAATACCAGAGGGTATTGTAAAAATTCCGCTAATCTCTTTGTGAAAAAATTTATATTTCATTGATTTTAATAAATTCTATCAAAAAATCGCCCTCGGCCATAGCCCGCTTAAGGGCGAGGTCTGATTGGCGATTTTATAGTGGTCTCTTGCCGAGCTTTATTAGAACCTATTCAATGAAGAATTAAACAAAAAAGAGGTCAATTAACCTCGTTTTTATTTTTTCCCTCTTTAAAAATATTTAATCTTTGTATTTTTAACCCAGTTATAAAGCCCAACCAACCTGACCTTTCCTATAAAATCCTGATGTATATCTTCTTGAACTTTTTTATCTAGAATTAAGGCGTTGATTATTTCCGATATTTCTTCTGCATTAAAATCATTTTTTATGGCTTCTACCGTGTTCATAACCTTATCAGCTCTAACTACTACTACCATTTTTTACCTCCATATTTAATTTTTTAATTTGCTAAACTATAAAAAATAATTCCTTATTTCTTTTTTTATATTATGTCATACTAAATCCTAATTTGTCAAACAAAAAAACTGCCTGATTGGCGATTTATTTTTGCTGCTGGGCTTAGACGACATTAAAACCTATTTGGAAATTCAAACGAATATATTTTTACTAAAAATCTAACAACCTCCTAACCATTTATTAAGAATTATTAATAAAGTTGGAGATATTTTGTTTTTGTTTTTTCTATCAATAAATCCTTTTATTATTTTTTGTTTGCCTGTCTTAAAAGAAATTTCAGCATTTAAAGACCCTTTACTATTTTCGCACCACCAATTTTTAAATTCATCTAAATTAAAAACGTCGATTTCACGATCTAAAAGATCTTCTGGTGGCTCTGTAAACTCTTTTTTTGCTTCTCCGTCGAATATACATATATCATTGGTATCTAATGGTAAATTAAATTTTAAAATGTATACTTTAGTTTTGCCATTAAGATCTATAAAATCAAATGACTTAAAGTCTTCTTCTCTTATAACTGATTGAATCTTTATTTCATCTTTTATTTCTATTCCTTTTTCTTTTCTCCATGCCTTTATTAAATTTTGCGTATAGTTTTTAGGTTTTTTAATTTTATATTTCGAGTCTGTGTTTTTTTTGAAAATAAGATTGAAAGCCTTGTTGCCATCTTTTGAAATAATAAAAAGTTCTTCAAGAAGTTCTCTATGTGCGATCACTTCAGGATCTAAACTTTCTTCATCGCTATCGGCCCATCCAAAAAATCCGGAATGAGATCCTGGATTAGTTTTGGCGTCATCTGATCTCTTTACCAAAACAATATATTGTTTATTGTCCTCTGTTTTTAATATGGGCAAAACACCGCCAGACGAATATTTTTTCATAATATAAATTTCATTTTTTACTGCGAGGCTTGGATGAAGTTATAACCTATTTAATTAAAATCTAACATAAATTATTTTATAATCCAGGAAATTCTTCTTTCGATTTTGATTCTTTTTTTGTATTAGCTGCTATTTCTTCTAATAATTTTTCGATTCTACTGATTTTCCAATACCAAAGTAAAAAAGCGCGAAAAATAAGAAATATTAATAAACATGCAAAAAAGACAAATAAAATGCCAAGAGGATCACCTCTTAAAGCGCGCATAGGCATACTTATTAATGCATTTAGAACATTAAAAATATCAAGTTGATTCATAATTAAGATTTAAATTTTTTATATATATATTTTTGACCTTCTTTATTCTATCAAAAAATCGCCCTCGGCCATAGCCCGCTTAAGGGCGAGGTCTGATTGGCGATTTTTTATTTTTAGATACTACGAGTCGAAGTGCACGTTCGCGCTGCTGCGCTCAGTACCTCCTCGCGAGTATGGCCTCTCGTCGGCCTACGCCTCGCTCGGGGCAAAATGCGGTACATTCGTCGCTTCGCTCCTCAGTACTTTTTTCTTTTTTATATATTTTACAAACGAGCGAAAAAAGCTGCGGGGCCCTCCTACGCCCCTTGGGCTTCGGACGGGCGCATACCCGCATCACTCACTTTGTTCGTGCTGGAATTCTCGGTCTAGTACCGAGATTTTAAAGGGAATTTCAGTGATTTTCGGACTTCCCCACTGACGCCTCTCGGTCTAGGCCTATATTACGATTTTAACATAAAACGAGACATTATAAATTTTATAGTCAAATATAACCCTAATAAGAAAGAGGCGCCAGCCGAGAAATAAAATATTATTTTTATCGTTTTTTCGCTTAAGGAATAGTCAATGTTAATACTGTTGCTTATTTGGGCAGTAAGATTTTTTAAATCATTCTCTTTATTCGGCTCATTTTGTTGTATAGAATTTACTGATTCTCCGACTGATAAATTTTGCTCAGCAGTAATTTGCGGTAGGATTTTATTGGGAGCCGTTGATGTTCCAAGAATTAACTCCGCTGAGGTCGCATTTTTAATTGTCAATATATTTTCATTTATTGAGGTATTAGCAAAAGTTAAGCTGGTGGAGGCGGATAAATCAGAAACAGAACTGGTGCTGATAGATAAATTGTTTACATCGTCATCTTGACTTTGAGAATTTTGAACTTTTTTTTGAAAACTTCCCATTATTTCATCCCAGGTTTTACCCAGCGCGGCCGGAATAACATAAGCAGTAGTCCAAATCCTGGTATCTACGGCAACAGATGTATCTTCAAACCCACCATCGCCATTTTGGCGAGAAGTTAAAAAATCAAAAGGGTTGTTTCCATTGTTTTCCCAATCCAAAACCTGTTCGCCTAAAGCTAAGATCGCCTGAACTGCCCATGAGGTTGATATTGTATCGTTGTTAAAACCACCATTTGCCCCTTGAAAATTTTTTAAGAAATTCTTCGCAGACTGCAGGGATTGGTTAATTGAATTTACAATATCTGTATCTAAATTTCCGGTCTTTTTTGCAAGAGAAAGCGCTTGTATGGCGGCTGCCATCAAATCAATATTGCCCCACGAACCGTTTACGCTTTGTTTTGAAATGATAAATCTTACGGTTGCGCTAATAATCGGATCTGAACCAGAATATCCGGCTTTTAATAAGGGAAATAACGCAAAGATATCATCATTGAAAAGACTGGAATCGCCAATTTGTGTTCCGTCAAAAGCCAAAACAATTTTTGAAATATAATCGGTCGCGGTTTCACTGTATGGATCAACCGAAAGCGCCATCAGAGCCATCGCCCTTCTTTCGAGGTCTGTAACACTCCCATTGGTATTATACCCAGCTCCTGATAAATAATTTTTTAATTTATTTTGTGCATCACCGCTGCCAAAAGCAGAGAGAGCAATTGCAGCCCAATCGGAATAAATAATCGAAGAACCGATTGAACCATCGTTATTTTGATTTAAAATCAGAAAATTTATAGCTTTATTTATATCTACGGTATGGTGTGTCGGCGCATCGCTCGTATTAAAACTTGGACTACCAGAACCGCCGACTGGATTGTCCGGAGTAGTCGGCTGGCTCGAGGTTTCATTCTGAAAAATTCCAGTCAGAGTTAAAGTCGAGCTGTCTAAATATCCAGCCTTGCGTCCTAAAACCAAATACGGGCTAGTTGTCGCAATGGGTAGTTGTACAATACCCTCTTGAGAATAAAATTCCTGACCATTGATTAAAAATGTACTACTGGCGGACGGTTGCCAAACAGGATTCCAGCCAGAGTCATAGCCAAATTGCTCCAAATATAAAGTAGTTGTGCTATTTAAAAGCGGAGTTGTGGTGGAGGTTGTAATCCTTAAAGGATTTATGCCGTAAATAAGAAGCAAATCTTCATTTTCGCTTAAAATATACTTGTTTAGCGCCGTTTGGCCGTAATCAAGATTTTTAAACCAGCTCCAATAAATTCCGTTATTATTTTGATTATTTATATAATCTGCAATCGAATCTAAAAATAAATCACTCCCCCAGCTCGTCCATTGGTTTGCAAGCCCAGATTGTAACACGGCGCATCTGCCATTCAGACTATAGGTGCCGCTACCGACATTTTCTTCACAAGCTAAAACGGCAAGATTCTGGTTGAATATAGTCGAGCTTGCAGTTTCAATCCGCAAATTAATATTTGCTGACGGCAATTGAGGATTAATTGTTATTAATTCGCTGTCAATAAACCCTGTTTCTTTTGCAAAAATTTCATAAGCCGTGGTGGTATTAGTCCATAATTCATAAGCCCCGCTTGTGCTGGAAATTTCCTGGCCATTAATTGAAAAAGTGCTGTCCGTTGCCGGCTGCCATCGCCAGAAAGAAGTGTCAAAATATAAAACATTTAAGGTTGTTGTAGAATTAATATATGACGAGGTTGCGGAAGCTATTATCTTAAGCGGACTTGTTCCAAAAGAAAGCAGTAGTTTTTCGCCATCGGAAAGTAGGTGTTGATTTAACGCGGTTTCGCCCGGTTCAGAATTGCTAAACCAAAGCCAGTAATTGTTGTAGCCTCCTTCGTATTGATTTATAGTGTTTAGCATTACGCCGTATGGATACCAAGTTGAAGTCGCGGTCCAGCCCTGACTGGAAATTAATTGCTCAACGGCGCACCAGGCGTTTAAAGAGTAATTTGTGCTACTTGCTTGGTCAGGACAAGAATTCACTATAAAATCGTTATTAAACAAAACTTGGTCAAAGGCGACAACTTTTAATTGAACTGTAGTTGTTCCTTCAGCTTTGGTTTGCGAGACAAACATGAACAAACCAAAACAAATTAAAAAAAGTAAAATTTTAGAATTGAGGTTTTTCATATTTCCAATTTATTACATCGTTTGGTTTTAAAGTATAATTAGAAATTCCGACCTGAGCCGATTTATCATTTACGTAGTAGATCCAGTAAGTCTTTCCACTGGGATTGTTTTTTATTCCATTAATTTCCTCGACAAAGAAACCTAGTCCTGAAAAATCTTTCCCTTGAAAACTAAAATCACCTCTCGCTTTAAGCAAGTCCATCAATTCATAAACTGTGCTTTTTTCCGGAACTGAAATTTCATATTTTTTTTCACCGACATATATGATATGTCGCTCGCTTGATAATTCGGTTTCGGATGAAGTTGATGTGGATTTGGATATTTTAAGATTTTCTTCTGAAACCGCACTTCCTTGTTGAACCTGTCTTATATTTAGTTGATTCTGACCATCTAGTATTTGCCTTTGCGAATAATTCGGATTTTTAATTACTGCACTTTGATTTATGTAAATATAACTTGCAATTGCAAGATTTAAAAAAATAAAAAAAATAATTAATAATTTCTTATTTTCGCTTATAAAATTATTCATAAACAAAAAATCTTTCCCGAAACAGGAAAGATTACAGATAAAAATCCGCAATTTGTCCTGCTCGGGACGCTTATTGCCAAACAATATTCGGGCTTATTCCGACAAAAATGCGGACATTACCGTTGCGGCACAGCCGGGGAATCTGACCCCACTTTCTGCCCCATAAATAGGGATCGCTTAAAAAAGCGACGATGGCAATAATTTATTTTTAAATCTATTGTAATTTTATTACAAAAACAAACCATAAGTCAACTGCTGGCATCCTCGGTCTAGCCTCGCTCGTAGGCTACGGCCGAGAGAACCAAGGTTTTAAAGGGAATTTCAACGATTTTCGGGCTTCCCCGTTGATGCCTCTCAGTCAGGCTTCTCGCATGATTAAGTAATAGGACTTTTTATATATTTTTTTGATACAGAAGGAAACTCGTAGACAAGCTTTAAAAGCATTTCGCAAAAAGCAATAAGATCTTTTGCTTCTTCTTCTGACATAATAACAATTTCATGATTAGCCTCATTGCCTTTAGTGCGAATATGATCTACCCATGTTTTCGCATCGGGAGGGACATAACCTTTTGAAGATAAATATTCAACATAGTCTATAAAATTTTTACCAGGGGCGTCACCTTTAGCAACAGCGATATGCATAAGTAATTTACGGCAACTTAATACAGTAGCAGTAAAGGCATTCTTTGAAAAACAATCTCTTGCTTCGTTATATAATGAAGCTACTCCCGCATCATCTATGCCATTAACGTCTGAACCTGGACGAATCCCTGGTATTTGTTTTCCACTCCCAAAATAAGTTGGTTTATGACAATGATGACATATGTATATGTGTTCAATCATGCCCCCGCTACCATCTTCATACTGACCTCTGTAATAACCCACATTTGAAGCGAGTGGATTTCCGCAATGACCACATGTAAAACTTTTAGAAGGTAATTGACTAGATTGGTGCCAAAATAACATACATTTTACTTTTTAATTTATAACTTATCTCTGGTACAAGCATTCACGACCTCAAGACGTCTCGGTCTCTCGATATTGAACACTAGACTGCTGCGGGGCTTGGACTCGAACCAAGATAGACAGCTCCAAAGGCTGTTGTCCTACCATTAGACGACCCCGCAATGAAATTGTTTATTCTAAGGCGACTGAGCAGGCGACCCCGCAATGATTCATTTTTTTATTTTGAATATTTTCTGAAAAACTGATAAAGTTTTTTAGGACTTTCAATGTTTTTCGAACTCATTTTAAATGAATTTGGCGAAATTATAAAAATTTCCTGCTCGTCCTTCTCGATCCCAGCATGACAACTGAAGTAAGGAACGAAATTCAAAAGATTATTTTCTATTTTTGAGCTGAAAATTATCAAATCTCCTGCGTTTTTCATTCCCGCCGCTTCTCTAATTGATTCTAAAACAAGTTTTCGGTTAAAAACTCCGAACAAGGGATCCTCTCCTCTCAGCTTCTCTTTATTTCCTTTTATTAAAATTTCCCCTCTTTTTCCTAAAATTTTAATTCCTCTTCTGGAAATAAAAACTAACAATCCTATCCCCTTGTGTTCCAAAAGAAATTTCAGAAACCCGGGATATATTTTCTCTATTTCTTCACCGAAAATTCTACTCTTTTTTATATTAAAGTAAAGATGAACTACGTCTCCGTGAGAAATCAAAATAATGCGACCCGGCAAAAAAGAAAGACAATATCTGTGATAATATCTTCTGGCAACAAATCTTAAAAACCAGCTTATCCTTTTCAGCCAACGAATTTCGTTTAAAAGATCCTCAACTTGATGGATAATTATTCCCTTTTCAGCGTCGCTACCGTCTATAACTTCTGTTTTTAAATTGCTTTTTATTGTTTCTTTAATGGTTTTTTTGAAATAATCTTTAAAGGGCAGGGATTCTATTTGGCCGTGGTCGGTAATAATAAAAAAATCGTAATTTATCAAATTATTTTTATTCGCCAAATTGTAAATTTTTTTAATCTCCCTGTCTATGTTTTTTATTGCCAGTTTGGTTAAAATATTTTTTTTACCCAAACGGTGGGACCTTCTGTCAAAAGCCGTAAAATTAACATATAGAGAAGGAACTCCTCTCTTAATGGCTCTTTGAGCAAGCTCGGAACTATAAATATGCAAAATTTTTTCTATAAAAAATCCTTCAAAAAAAGCTCCTTTTTTCAACTTGGTAAATAAGGCGACAATTAGATCTATTATTATCGCAAAAACGGCGGAAAT
>JAPLXH010000008.1 GCA_026396195.1 Candidatus Nealsonbacteria bacterium | reverse complement strand
TTTGGATTGTATAATCTGGAAAAATAATTACGCCTTGTGCGGAGTGAGGCTTGAAGAAGGGAAAGAAGTGATTTTATCGGGATATCCTGACATTTATCCTTCAAGCGGAAGGATCAGTTTTAAAACAGATATTATTGAATTGAAAGGGGAAGGCGCCCTAAAAAAAGCTTATGAAAAACTGAAAGATAAATTGGACAAGGAGGGGATTTTTGATGAGGCAAGAAAAAAGAAAATTCCAATGTTTCCGGAAAGAATTGGGGTAATCACTTCAAAACAGGGAGCGGTAATACATGATTTTCTTAATAATATCGGGAAACACGGATTTAAGATTCAAATGATTGATTCTCGGGTGGAGGGGCAGGAAGCGATAAAAGACCTTTTGGGGGCAATCAGGACTTTTAAAAAAAAGAACATAGATGTTTTGGTCGTGATAAGGGGCGGGGGGTCATTGGAGTCATTGCAGCCGTTTAACAACGAAGCGCTTGTTAAAGAAATAGTTGGCTTGCCTTTTCCCATAATTGCCGGAATAGGCCATGATAAAGATACGCCGCTTTTTACCATGGCGGCGGATGCTTCAGAGTCCACTCCTACTGCCGTTGCCAATTTGCTTAATGAATCTTGGGACCGGGCCCTGCTTTTTTTAGAGCGATACGAAAGAGACATTGTCGGCCGTTATGAAATGATTTTAGATAATTATAAAGAAATTGAAAATAAGTTAAAGATTTCATTCAGTAATTTTAAAAACGCTTTAAAAGCCGCCGAGGAAAGATTACAGGGAACGTTTAACAATTCTTTATCGGGTTTTAAATCTTTATTAGCATTGGTTAATCAAAAAATAGAGCAATCGGAAAAAATTGTTTTTTTTAATAATCCGGAGCACCAGCTTAGATTGGGGTACAGCATTGCCAGTTGCGACGGAAAAATAGTCAGGCAAACAAAAGATGTTAAAATTGGAAAAAATGTATATATTAAAGTAACGGACGGAAAAATTATTTCAGAAGTTAAAAATGTCATTAAAAAATAATAAGGAGAACCTTGAATTTTTAAAAATTAAAAATATTAAAAAAATATGGCAAAAGAAAAATCAGACCCAAAAAATTTAAATAGCAACCTTAAAAGGCTTTCCGAAATTGCCGAATGGTTTGATAACCAGAAAGAGATAGATGTTGAAGAAGGGTTGAATAAAGTTAAAGAAGCGGTTGGTTTGATAAAAGCCAGCAAAGAAAGGCTTAAGGCGGTTGAAAATGAGTTTGAGGAGATAAAAAAAGCAATAGACGTCTAGAGGTTGTAGAATAAAAATAAAACTATGAGTAAAAATAAAATAAGCGGATATATAATGACTATCATAGGATTTGCGATGATTTTAACGAATGCGATAGGCTATATTTTCCGGCTGGATATAAAATCATCAGCATTTGGCGTTATGGGAATAGTTTTTGTATTGATCGGTCTTAAAATTGCCCGTAAAGAGCAAAAATAATAAAATTCAACTCCTCATGAAATATCATCACGTGGCTTTAAGTGTGAGCGATTTGGAAAAATCTTTAAAATTTTATAAAGAAGTTTTTGGATTTAACGAAGAAAAAAGGATTAAAAGAGAAGATCTAAGAATAAAAGCGATTTTGCTTAAATTAAACCCTAAAGATGATTTACATTTAGAATTAATACAGCCTCAAAAACTAATAGAAAACAAAGATGATTTTTTCAACTTAGATATTTTGGGCTTAAAACACGTTTGTTTTGAAGTTGAAAACGTTGATGAAAAACACAAAGAGTTAAAAGCCAAGGGGTATGAAGTTACAGGAATAAAAAAAGGAAAAAGCATTAAGAAATATTTTTTCATAAAAGATCCGGACGGATTCATGATGGAGATTTGTGAAAAATAAAAAAACATGAACATCAAGCAATTTTTAAAACCAAATTGGATAAAATTAATTTTATTTATTATTTTATTTCTAATAATATTTTTTTCTTTGCCATTTGTAAAAATATCTTCAAATTTGGGGACTGAAAGCCTTTCGTTATTTTTGCTTATAAAAAATTATTCGGGCTCTGAGGTAGAATTAAGCATGGTTTTATCGGGTTTTATTATTTACTTTATTACCGCTTATTTTATTTCTTGCTTAGTAACCGCATTAAGAAGTGATATCAAGGGTAAAAAATAGACAAATTTTATTTGACAAAATAAAATAATTAATTATAATTTAATTCGAAGGAGGAAAAAAATTGCCAACAATACAGATAGAAGTAATAATGATTTTATGGGGGCTGGGAATATACTTATTGGGCGCGACAATTACTTTTTTATTTCTTTGTCTGAGGGCTAGAAAAAATAAACAGAGAATCAATGAGGAAAGACTTGAGATTATCTTTTTCAATACCATTGTCTGGCCATTAGTTCTTTACTATCAAATAAAAAAAAGATTGTTTCCAGATAAAACAAAGAAAGGTTCTTTATAAAAAGAACCTATTTTATTTAAATTAGGCTGGATTTTTATTGACAAATTGGTGGTTTAAGGTAAAAAGACATAGGAGGTCAGTAAAAATGGAAGATAGAAAAAGACTTTTTTGTGGATTATTAGCAGGAATAATTTTTATAATAGTAGCATTCATTCTTTTGGAAGGACCGAATTGGTACACGAATTCGGAAAACCCGTTAATACAAAATTTGTATTTCAGGATTTTTGCCGTAATATCTGCAATCCTTGGTTCTGCTATTTTTTTTGCGATAGGAGAAAGCAAGGGAAGATCGAATTACGAGGTTAAAATAGGAATAAAATACAAAGTTCTTTCAATCGTAAAATATCTAAAAAAATCTGAAGAATCCGAAGAATCCGAAGAATATATTTGTTTTCTCCTTCAAGAGGAGGGGAAGAACAAAAGAATAATAAATTATACAATAAAGAGCCTTTGGATATCTAACCTATTTCCAGAATTAAAAGAAGGATCAATAATTATTTTTGAGGGAAGAACTAAAATCTTTATCCCTAAATGATTTTATATATGCCTGTAAAGTTTCTATAAAGCTTCGCAGGTTTTTTTATTTGACTTTGTAGTGACCCCGATTTATCGGGACTATTACGGGGTTTGACAGATTATTTAATTTTTGTTATAATCATTTTTAGTTTTTTCAAAATATAACAAACTAAAAAAAGAGGTGGTAGAATGGCAGAAAGAATAATAGAAATAAAAAAAGAGGATTTTTTGATAGCGGGAACCGTAAATGGAACGAAGCAAGCTTTTGAAATCCAAGAAATTGCAAAAACAAGCGTTATTGCAAGAAGAAGCAGATATTTGGGTAATCTTGCTTGCGAGGAAACAGAATCTTTAAAAGAAAAAAATCGCAAGCAAGAAGAGACCTTTAAAGCAATTGACGAATTCTTGGCTAATATTGCAAATGAAAACAGGGAAAAAGCAACACGAACTTTCATAGAAAACATTAGAAATGCCGGATCGTTTTTAAAGAAAATTTTATATTTCGGCAAAACTGCAAAACCAGAATAATATTTTTTATCAGGTTCAAGGTTATGAAAATCTTGAACTTTTTTTATTTTATTGTGGCTTTTTAATTAAGGTAGTAGAATAAAATAATTACAATATGAAAAAAACAAAGATATTATTGATAATATTTTTCTTAACCCTTCTGGGTTTTGTTTTGTTTTTCTGGAATGATTTTTCGGGAATTTATTCAAAGTTATCGGATAATTTGCCGAAAATTGAAAAAGGGGTTACGGACTTGATAAAAGAAACCGGAAAACAGATTTCCACGCCGCCGCCTCTCAGAGATCAGACAGAGAATCCGCAGTCTTATTTAACAAAAGCCGGGGTGATTAAATGGACTAATAGTCAGAGGGCAAAATACGGTTTGCCAGCCTTAAAGGAAAATTTTGTTTTGGACGAAACAGCCAAGAAAAAAGTTGACGACATGTTTAAAAATCAATATTTTGCCCATGAATCGCTGAGCGGTTTTAGCGTGGATGATTTGGCCGATAACTCCGGCTATGAATTTATCGCCATCGGCGAAAACCTGGCCTTGGGTAATTTTAAAGATGACGAGGCTTTGGTCCAAGCCTGGATGGATAGTCCCGGCCACAGGGACAACATTTTGAATAAAAACTATAAAGAAATCGGGGTATCTGTTATTAAGGGAATTTTTGAGGGAAAAACTACCTGGCTGGCAGTTCAGCATTTCGGATTACCCTCATCGGCTTGTTTAGAGCCCGATGAACAAATTAAATCAAAAATTGAAATAGCCCAAAACCAAATTGGCGTCATTGAAAAACTTTTGAATAATTTAAGAGAAGAAATTCAAAACACAAAAATAAAAAGGGGAACGGCATATTCGCAAAAAATAGAAGAATATAATAATTTGGTTTTGCAATATAACAAGCTTATTAATCAAGTCAAGGTGTTGGTTAACCAATATAATAGCCAAATTAAATTATTTAACGAATGCGTTAATTCTTTCAAATAAAAAATAAAGGTCGTTGTTTGTATATTAATAATTTTTAACAATAAATAAATATGTGGAAATTTTTAAATAAAGGAATATCTACGCCAATAGCGATTATGATTATTTTGATCCTATCTATAGCGGTCGGAGCTTTTACTATTTTGCAGACTTGGAAAATTCAAAATGAGGAAATTACAATATCGGAAAGCGCAAGATTTTTCTAATTGAGAATCATCAAAAAATTTTTTTGAGCCGCCTCTTTTATTAGGGACGGCTTTTTGCTATATTGGATTATTATGAAAAAGGATTTGGTAATAATTTTTGATTTTGACGGAACAATAACCCAAATAATGAAATCTCCCGAGAATATTGTGAACATCTTGGCCAAAGAGTTTGGTTTTAAAAAAATTAAAGCCGAGGAAGTGGAAAAGTTAAAAGAAAAAAAAGCCCAAGAAGTAATTAAGCTTCTGAAAATTCCTTTAATGAAGTTGCCTTTTATATTAATAAGGGCGAGATCTCTTTTGAGCAAAGAAATAGAAAAACTGAAGCCTTTTGAGGGAATAAAGGAAGTCATAAATTATCTTTTTAAAAATAATTTTGAGTTTGGAATATTAACTTCAAACTCAAAAGAAAACGTAAGTAATTTTTTAAAGAAAAACGAAATAGATATTTTTAATTTTATTTTTTCCGAAAAAAGCATTTTTGGCAAAGGGAAAGCTTTGCTTGGGCTAATGAAACAAAGAAAGTTAAAACCGGAAAATATTATTTTTGTAGGAGACGAAACAAGAGACATAGAGGCTGCAAAAAAAGTAAAAATAAAAACTATTGCCGTAAGCTGGGGGATTAATAAAGAAGAGTTATTAAAAAAGCACAATCCCGATTACTTAGCCAGAACTCCCAAAGACTTGATTGGAATATTAAAAAATATTTAAAACAAAAGATTGTTATGCCTAAATACTTAACTAAAGAGGGTTTGGAAAAATTTAAAAAAGAACTTGAGGAATCAAAAACTGTTAAAAGAAAAGAGATTTCCGAGCGTTTAAAGCACGCCGCTTCTTTCGGCGACCTTGCGGAAAACGCCGCTTATCACGAAGCCAAAGAAGCCCAGGCATTTTTAGAAGATAGGATTAATGAGTTAAGAAAAATTATCTCTGGCGCTATGGTCGTTGAAAACCAAAAAAACGGCAGAGTTCAAATAGGCTCAAGTGTTACCATCAGTTCAATTGACGGAGAAGAAAAATTTCAAATCGTTGAACATGAAGAAGCAAACTCTTTTGCTGGAAAAATTTCTTTTCAATCGCCATTGGGAAAACTTCTTCTAGGTAAACTGGAGGGTGAAACAGTAAAATTTCAAACTCCGCAGGGAAAGATAGATTATAAAATCATTAAAATTGAATAAACATGGTTCAGGTTAATTTTGTAAAAATCGCCTGGGCCGGAAAACATTTTGGCGAGGAACCGCCTTTGGTCGGGAAAACGGGTTCGGGCGCCATTTTTTTTACCGGTTGCAATTTAAGATGCGTTTATTGCCAAAATTACCAGATATCCCAGCAGAACATGGGAAGAGATTGGAGTATAGAAGAACTGGCCCGGGCAATGATTAAATTGCAAAAAGAGGGCGCTTTGAATATTAATTTAGTCAGTCCGACGATCTGGGCGGAACAAATAAAACAAGCAATAAAAAAAGTTAAGAAAAAGGGATTAAAAATTCCCGTTGTTTGGAATTCTAATGCCTACGAGAGCGTCAAGCTCATTAAAAACTTAAAAGGGTTGGTTGATATTTATCTTCCGGATTTTAAATACGGGGATGATGCGTTAGCCTTTAAATATTCCGGAGCAAAAAATTATAGGGAACTGGCAAAAGAAACAATCAAAGAAATGTTTTTACAGGCAGGAAACCTTAAATTATCAAAAGAGGGAATAGCCCAAAAAGGAATTATCGTGAGACATTTAATTTTGCCAAACAATATAGAAAACAGCAAAAAGGTTTTGGATTGCGTCAGAGAAATCAATAAAGATATTTTTATAAGTTTAATGAGCCAATACGAACCCTTAAACAAAGCGAAAGATTTTCCGGAGATTGCCAGAAGGATAACCAGAGAAGAATTTGAAAGGGTTTATGACTATCAAATAGGGTTGGGCTTGAAAAATGGCTGGGTTCAGGAAATAGGAAGCCAAAACGTATTTTTACCCGACTTTAAAAAAGAAAACCCATTTATTTGATAGAACCTTTAAAATTATGTTATTATTTAAAAAAGGAGGGTTAAAAATGACAGATTTTCCCGGAGGGATAAAAAAAGAAATGCCGGCCTGGAAGCCAGGAGAAAGATGCGAAGAAGGGTTAAGAATAGGCCAAGAATTACTTATAGAAGAATGGAAAAATGAACGTTCTTTGACAGGAAGAGTAACGGAATCATGGAAAAGAAACGGTTATCAATTTTTTATTTCAACTTGCGAACCGGAGCGGTTTGTTTTTATGGGGGTTTTATGCTCAAAGAATGATGACGGTTTTTTTAAAATCGCAAAAAAAGTTGAAGAAAATTATAACCGCGTAGATAAATTTCCCTGTTTCAGCGAAATTTGCGCCAAAAAATTAACAGCAGGAACAAGCAAGGAAATAGCTCTTTTATCAACTGTTCGAAAAATAATTCATACAAAAAAAGAAAACAAGGAAACAGAGGAAAAACTGATTAAAGCGGTCGAGGAATTTGAAAAAGAAAAACAAAATGTGCCCAAGAGCGATTGATATTCTCGGGCATTTTTAATTTTTATGGTAAAATTAAGAAAGAGTTGATTTTATTTGAAAATATATTAGAATAGCAATTAGTTTATTTCAGCTCCCGTAGCTCAATTGGTAGAGCAATTCCCTTTTAAGGAAGAGGTTCCGAGTTCAATTCTCGGCGGGGGCACATTTCGTTTTTCTCTTTTAGTTTTTATGAAAAAATTTTATTTAGAAACTTACGGCTGTAAATTAAACCAGTCAGATTCCGATTTAATCAGAGGCCTTTTAGAAAAAGATTTTAAAGAAACTTTTTCACCAAAGGAAGCTGATTTTATAGTGATTAACTCTTGCGGGGTGGTGGATAAAACTGAAAGAAAAATAATAAAGAGAATAAAATCTTTGAAAGGCAAAAAAATAATCATATCCGGCTGTTTGCCCTTAATCTTACCGGAGGAATCAAAAAAAATAGCCTTGGGAATTCTAGGTCCTCAAAATATTTTATCAATAAAAAAAGCGGCAAGAGAAGTTTTAAAAGGTAGAAAATTTTTCGAAGTTTCAAAAAAAGAAATAGATAAAGCCAATTATTGTTTTTTAAAAAAAAGAATAAAAAATGAAATTTCAGCGATTGTTCCGATAGCCGAGGGTTGTTTAGGCAATTGTACTTTTTGCGCTTCCCGCAACTCAAGAGGGAAATTAAAAAGCTTCAGTTCGAATAATATTTTAAAGGAAATAAAATTTTTAATTGATAGGGATTTTAAAGAGATTCAATTAACCTCCCAAGACGCGGCAATTTACGGTTTGGACGATAAAAAATTTTTATTGCCGGAATTGTTAAATAAAATTTCAAAAATTTCCGGAAACTTTAAGCTGAGAGTGGGAATGATGAATCCGGAATTTGCGAAAAAGATTAAAAAAGAATTAATAATGGCTTTTAAATCAGAAAAAATATATAAATTTTTGCATCTTTCCCTGCAGTCAGGGGATGATAAAATTTTAGCTGAAATGAAAAGGGGATATAAAGCCGAGGATTTTTTGAACATAATAAAAGAATTTAAAACCCAATTTAAAGATATTTTATTGGCAACAGATGTTATTGTGGGTTATCCCGGAGAGGACGGAAAATCTTTCCAAAAAACTTTAAATATTATAAAAAAAATAAAACCGGGAGTTTTGCATGTTTTCAGGTTTTCCAAAAGAAAAGGCACTTTTTCCCAGGGACTCAAAGATTTTCCAGAAAGAATTAAAAAAGAAAGGTCCAGGATGTTGAATAGCGTTTGGAAGGAAATAAACCTTAAAGAAAATAGAAAATTTTTGGGAAAAAAGCTCGAGGTTTTAGTCGTAGAAAAAAGAAAAAATAATTTTCTGGCAAGGTCTCCTTCTTTTAGAACGGTGATTTTGAAAGAAGGGCAATTGGGGGAATTTAAAAAAGTGAAAATAATCGGTTTTAAAGAAAATTATCTGATAGGGAGATAATAAACTTAAAATAGTTGCTGGACTTAAAATCAAAAATTTGTTATATCAAATTAATATGCAAAAAAGGCTAATTTTTATTTTTTTAGGAATATTTATTTTAGGAATCATCGGCAGCTATGGAATAGGTTTTTATCTTGGCAACCAATCCAAGGTTTGTGCTGTTTGCAAACCTGAGTATGTGGATTTTTCTTTATTTTGGGAAACCTGGCAGAAAGTAGAACAAAAATTTATTGAACCGGAAAAAATTGATGTCCAGAAAATGGTTTATGGGGCAATTTCCGGCATGTTGAACAGCCTGAAAGACCCTTATACTGTTTTTTTTGACCCGAAAACATCTAAAACGTTTTCCGAGGATATTTCCGGTAAATTCGAAGGGGTGGGAATGGAAATCGGCAGAAAAAACGACGAGCTTAAGGTTATTTCTCCCTTAGAGGGAACTCCGGCCCAAAAAGCCGGTTTGAGGCCCGGCGACATAATTTTAGAGATAGACGGAACCTCAACCTCGGGCATGTCAGTCGAAGAAGCGGTAGATTTGATAAGAGGACCAAAAGGAACAGAAGTTACTTTAAATATTTTCCGCGACAGCTGGAAAGAAACCAAAAAAATAACCGTTGCCAGGGCAATTATTGAAATTCCTTCTTTGAAATGGGAATTAAAAGAAAACGACATCGTTTATATTAAAATTTTTAATTTTACGGAAAAATCAAAAGATGATTTTGACAAAGCGGCTTTCCAGATTTTAAAAACATCCGGGAAAAAAATAGTGCTGGACCTTAGGAACAATCCCGGCGGGTACTTAGACAGGGCCCAGGATATCGCCGGCTGGTTTTTAAAAAGAGGAGAAATTGTGACAATTGAAGATAAAAGGGGAGACGAAAAAACAGAATATAAATCCCAGGGAGACGGTTATTTTGCTAATTATCCCATTGTTTGCCTGATAAACGAGGGCTCGGCTTCAGCCGCTGAAATTTTAGCCGGCGCTTTAAGGGATAATTTAGGGATTAAGCTAATTGGAAAAAAATCTTTCGGCAAGGGAACGGTTCAAGAACTTATTCACCTCTCCAATGATTCTGATTTGAAAATCACTATTGCCAAATGGCTGACCCCGAAAGGAGAATCAATTAATGATGTCGGCTTGAAGCCGGACATTGAAGTGGATTTAACTGAAGATGACTATAAAAATGAAAAAGATCCTCAACTGGACAAAGCGATTGAAATTATAAAAGGCATGTAAAATGGTTGATATAATAAAAAAAAACAGATATAATACAAAAATAAAATTTAAAATATGAAGGTAGTTTTGCTAAAAGATATAGAAAAATTTGGGAAAAAATACGAAATAAAAGAGGTAAAAGAGGGATTTGCCAGAAATTTTTTGTTTCCAAAGGGCCTGGCCAAGGTTGCGACAAAAAAGAATTTAAAAGAAGCTGAAACCAAAAAAGAATTGGAAGATAAAAAAGCCGAAGAAGAATTGCAAAAAGCCCAAAAAGAAGCTGAGGGCATAGAAGGATTGGAAGTTTCAATCGCGGTAAAAGTAGGAGACAGTAATCAACTTTTTGAATCAGTCAGTCCTCAAAAAATTTCAGAAAAATTAAAAGAGATGAATTTTAACGTAAAGAAAGATCAGATTATAATTCGGGAACCCATTAAAGAACTGGGCGAGTTTAAAGTAAAAATTAATTTTAAGCATAATTTAGAGGCGGAAATAAAATTAATAATTACCCCCGAAGAAACTAAATCTTAATTTTAAATTATGGCACGTTATATTTTTGTCATGGGCGGAGTAATGTCTGGCATCGGCAAAGGAATTACTACGGCTTCCATCGGAAAAATTTTACAGGGCAAGGGTTTTAAAGTAACGGCAACCAAGATCGACCCCTATATCAATGTTGATGCCGGAACAATGAATCCTGTTGAACATGGAGAAGTTTTTGTGACCCAAGACGGAGTGGAGTGCGACCAAGATATTGGAAACTACGAAAGATATTTGGACGAAAATTTAACCAGCGATAATTATATTACAACGGGCAGGGTTTATCAGGCGGTGATTAACCGAGAAAGAAATTTGGAATATAACGGCCGTTGCGTTGAAGTAGTCCCCGATATTCCCAATGAAGTAATCGCCAGAATTAAAAGAGCAGCCAAAAAAACCAAGGCTGATTTTATTTTAATTGAAGTCGGAGGAACAGCAGGTGAATATCAAAACTCACTTTTTTTGGAAGCCGGCAGAATGATGAAACTGGAAAAATCCAAAGATGTTCTTTTTGTATTAGTGGGATACTTGCCGGTTCCCGATAGCCTGGGAGAGATGAAAACCAAACCCACCCAGCAGGCGGTAAAATGGCTGAACATGGCCGGTATCCAGCCCGGTCTTATAATCGCTCGCAGTAAATTTCCCTTAGACGAGCCCCGTAAAAGAAAAATATCTATTTTTTGCAATGTTGCCAAAGAAGATGTTTTTTCTTCTCCCGATGTAAAATCAGTTTATGAAATTCCCCTTAACTTTGAAAAAGACAATCTGGGAAACCGGGTTTTGAAAAGATTCGAATTAAAATCGAGAAAAACCGATTTAAAAGATTGGCAAAAGATAGTCAGCAATATTAAAGCATCAAAGAAGCCGGTAAAAATTGCGATGGTGGGAAAATATTTCGAAACCGGAAAATTTACCCTAATGGATTCTTATATTTCAATAATTGAAGCGATAAAACACGCTTGCTGGCATTTTAAGAGAAAACCGGAAATTACTTGGCTTTCAGCCGAAGCTTACGAAAAAAATCCGAAAATCGTTCAAGAATTAAAAAACTTTGACGGCTTAATAGTGCCGGGCGGGTTTGGCACTAGAGGCGTTGAGGGAAAAATAAAAGCCATTGAATATTGCAGAAAAAATAAAATTCCTTATTTCGGGCTTTGTTTCGGCATGCAATTGGCAACCATAGAGTTTGCCAGAAATGTTTGCGGATTAAAAGGCGCCACCTCGGCCGAGTTTAAACCAAAAGGAGAAAATAAAGTGATAGACATAATGCCCGACCAGAAAGTTTTATTAAAAGAAAAAAAATACGGCGGAACAATGAGATTAGGAGAGTATTCTTGCGAGATAAAGCCAAAAACAATTTCGGCCAGAGCTTACGGTAAAAATTTAATTTCAGAAAGACATCGCCATCGCTATGAAGTAAACGACATTTTTAGGGAAATTTTAGAAAAAAATGGATTAGTAATAGCGGGAAATAACCCCCAAAGAAATTTAGTCGAGATTATTGAATTGAAAAGTCATCCCTTTTTTGTAGGGACTCAATTTCATCCGGAATTTAAATCAAGACCCATCAGGCCTCATCCTTTATTCAAAGAATTTATTAGGGCTTGTATCAAATAAAAAGACACACAATAACTTGTGTGTCTTTTTGTTCTTTAAGCTTTTTTTATTCCACGTTAACAATCTTTACCAATCTTTGAGAGCCGTTAAAATTTTTCTTTTTAGTGGTTTTAAATTTTACTTTGCCTTCTTTTATGGCATAAATAGTGTCGTCTCCGCCGCGTTTAACGTTTTTTCCCGGTAAAAATTTCGTTCCCCTTTGTTTAATAATAATCATGCCAATTTTAACTTTTTCACCTTCAAACGCTTTAACTCCCAAATACTTTGGGTTTGAATCTCTTCCTAATTTTGTTGCGCCTCCACCTTTTGTTTTTGCCATATAAAAATATGTTATCAGACATTAAAAACTTTGTCAAAGACAATAAAAGTGATATAATCTTATTAATTATCGTTATTTTAATTTCATTGATTTCTTTTTCCTTAGGGTATATAATATCGAAAAGCGAAGGAAAAATTCCGATAACAATTGAAGAAAAAAATTGAAAATTATGGAAAACAATAGAACAATACCGATTCATGTTGTTTTGTTGCCGGATGGCAACCGACGTTGGGCAAAAGAAAGGGGATTGGCTTCAATAGAGGGACATTTAGCCGGACAGCAAAACATTTTTAAGTTTACCAATTATTGCAAGGAAAAGGGAGTAAAAATCCTTACGGCTTTTGGTTTTTCAGCGGAGAATTGGAGCAGGCCAAAAAAAGAGGTTAAATATTTAATGCAACTTCTGGAAAAAGGCTTCCTTGCGGAACTGAAAAAACACAAGGAGGCAAAAAAGGACTCTAATTTATTGGGCAGTGGCATAAGAATAAGAGTCATAGGGCAAAAAGAAAGATTGCCCCAAAGCCTGCAAAAGATGATTAAAAAATTGGAAGAATTAACGAAAGATAATAAAGATTTTATTTTAAACTTAGCGGTAAGTTATAGCGGCCGTTGGGATATAATTCAGGCTATCAAAAAAATTATTAAAGAAAAAATACCGTTAAAAAAAATTAATGAAGTTTTTTTTGAAAAATATCTTTCTACTGAAAATTTACCCTCGCCGGATTTGGTTATAAGAACAAGCGGAGAAAAACGAATTTCTAATTTTTTGCTTTGGCAAACAGCTTATGCCGAACTTTATTTTTCCGATAAATATTGGCCCGATTTCTCAAAAAAAGATTTTGAATTGGCTTTAAAAGAATATGCCAAGAGACAAAGAAGATTCGGGTCTTAAATTTTTTTTTCCTCAGTTATCGAAAAAATATATTATAGTCAAAAGTCCTTTAGGGCTTTTTTTTGTTTTGATTATAAATAATTGAGATTTTAAGTTTTTTCTGATAAGTTTAATCTGTAACAGTTTATGGAAAAAATTCGTAATTTTTGCATTATCGCCCATATTGACCACGGAAAGTCAACTTTAGCTGACAGGTTCTTGGAATTGACC
>JAPLXH010000007.1 GCA_026396195.1 Candidatus Nealsonbacteria bacterium | reverse complement strand
TCGGTTTTCTTGCCAAAACCCAGTTCGCTTACCACTAATAACTGATTTTGCATGGATTTCTCGTCAATTACTTCCATGCCAATCACTTCATCTCCCTGTGTGTGAACAGTAGGCTTTTTTAATCTTATTCCCCGGATGCCTGAAGCCTGACGGCCCATTGACCTGATGTCTTTTTCTTTAAATTTAATTGATTGGCCGTGCTTGGTTATTAAAATCAACTGGTCGTTGTCTTTAATTTTAACCACCTTTCTCAGTAAGTCGTCTTTTTTCAGTTTTATTGCAATCAAGCCGGACCTTCGGACGTTTTCAAAATCTTTTAAATCAGTTTTCTTTATTATACCATCTTTCGTAACCATGGCTAAATATTTTGTTTGCGATTCTTTTTCCTTGACTATGGAAATGATTGACAAGACTTTTTCCTGCGAAGACATTTCCAAAAAATTAGCCAATCCCCTGCCTTTTGCCAATCTGCTTTCTTTGGGAATTTCATAAGCCAAGGTCTGAAAAACCTTGCCCGAATCAGTAAAGAAAAATAGAGAATCGTGGGTTTGGCATAAAAGAAAGTTTTCCACAATATCTTCTTCCAAGGTTTTCATCCCCATAATTCCCTTTCCCCCTCTTTTTTGGGTTTTATAAGTTTCCGGATCCATTCTTTTAATGTAGCCGCCTTTGGTCAGGCTGATTATGGTTTCCTCTTGGGGAATCAAATCTTTTTCCGGAATATCTCCGATTTTTTGAGACAAAACCTTGGTTTTCCTTTCGTCTCCGAACTTTTCTTTAATTTCTTTCAATTCTTTTTTTGTCACTTCTTTAATTTTCTGGGGACTTTTAAAAATTTCCGTCAATTCTTTTATTTCTTTTTTCTTTTGGCTAAGCTCTTCGGCTATTTTTTCTCTTTCCAATCTAGCCAAAGCCGAAAGCTTGGTTTCCAAGATGGCGTTGGCCTGGATTTGAGTTAATTTAAACTTTTTAATTAAATTCTTCTGAGCCTCTTCACGGTTAGGAGAACTTTTTATGGTTTTAATCACTTCATCGATATGGGAAAGACACTTGTCCAGCCCTTCTAAAATATGGCATCTGGCTTTAGCTTTTTCCAAATCGAACTTAGCTCTTCTTTTTATAACTTCCTGGCGGTGCAAAAGAAAATAATTCAACATGTCCGCCAAAGACAAAACCCTCGGCTGAATACCGTCTACCAAAGCCACCATATTCAAATAAAAAGTTTTCTGCAGGTTGGTGTATTTATAAATTCGGTTTAAAACCCTTTGGGGAAAAGAGCCCCGCTGAAGGTCAATGACAATCCTCATTCCGTCCCGGTCCGATTCATCCCGAATGTCTTTTATTTTTTCCACTTTCTTGTCTTGAACCAACTGGGCTATTTGCTCCACTAAAGCGGATTTTTGAACCTGATAAGGAATTTCAGTGATTATAATTTGGCAAATATCATTTTTTTCAATTACTTCGGATTTGCCCCGCATTACAATAGAGCCCTTGCCCTGAGAATAAGCTGAAATTATCTCTTTGGCATCGTAAATCTGGCCGCCGGTTGGAAAATCAGGGCCTTTAATAAATTTGAAAAGGTCTTCGGTGTCGGCTTTAGGGTTATCAATTAAATAAACACAAGCGTCTATTAGCTCAGAAAGATTATGGGGCGGAATATTGGTCGCCATTCCTACGGCAATCCCCAGAGAACCGTTCAACAAAAGCTGAGGCAAGGGAGAAGGCAAGACCACAGGTTCCTTTTTTGTCCCATCGTAATTATCTATAAAGTTCACAGTGTCGCTTTCAATGTCTTTAAGCATTTCTTCGCCTATTTTTGACATTTTACATTCAGTATACCGATGGGCTGCTGCCGGGTCGCCGTCAATCGAACCGAAGTTTCCCTGGCCATGAATCAGGGGATATCTGAAAGAAAAATCTTGGGCCATTCGAACCATGGACTCGTAAACAGCGGCATCGCCATGGGGATGATATTTGCCTAAAACTTCTCCGGTGACAGCTGCCGATTTTCTGAATTTAGCGGCGTGTCCCAGGCCCATTTGGTACATGGCATATAAAATCCGGCGGTGAACCGGTTTAAGCCCGTCTCGGACATCAGGCAAGGCGCGAGAAACAATTACAGACATGGCATAGTCAATATAAGAATCTTTCATCTCTTCCGTAATTTCTCTCTGTTTTATATAGCCTATTTCATTATTTATTTTTTTTGGTTCTTTTACCATTTTGGTTTGTTTTTCATTAAGGATTATTGATTAAAATTTCGAAGATTTGAAGGAATTTCTACTTTGGGCAAATCTTTTTCCAATTTTTCCTTAAAGTCCGATATTTTAAATTCATCAAGCAAACCTTCCTTTTTAACGCCTTGTAAGCTTTTATTGAAACTTTTTGACCATAACCAAACTAAAAAAATTGATACGATAATCATCAGCGTCCATAACATAATTTTTCTTCCGATAACAGGAAGTTTTTGGATTTTTTCCAAAATATTCATTTTATTATAATTCTAAAACTATTATTTTCATTCCGTCTTCCGACAATTCCTTCTTTCTAATCGTTAATTTATTTAATTTCTCCGGGTTCTTCGAGCCCATTATTTTTAAAAATTTATCCAATTCCTCCAGCTTTAATTTTAATTTGGGAATTTGGTAATGCATCGGGATTACAATTTTCGGTTCTATCTGGCTGATTATCATTGAGGCTTCTTTGGCCGCAATGGTATAGTTCCCTCCGACCGGAATCAATAAAATATCAACTTCCCCTATTTCGTCCAGTTGCTGTTCGGTTAATTCTTTTTGGCCCAAATCCGAAAGATGGCAAATTTTAATTTCTTCGGCTAAAATTTTAAACATGGTTATTTTTCCCCGCTCTTTTCCCGAAGAAGAATCGTGGAAAGCGGGAATGCCTTTAACGTAAACGCCCTTTGCCTCATATTCTCCCGGATTTTCAATCAAAAAATAATTTCCCAAAACCCCGCCAACATTAGAATGGTCTTTGTGTTCGTGGCTGACCAACAAAATATCAGCTTGTAATTTGGGAAGCTTCAAACCATAGCTCTCGTCAAAAGGGTCGATTACGATTTTCGTTTCCTCTCCCTGTCGGGCGGAAACCGTTATTTCGAATAAAGATTGCCCATGCCAAATAATTTTCATAAATATTTATTGTATTTCGAATAAAAAATAAGATATGCACTTCTTTGAAGTTGTGCCATTTTTATCTTATCATACGTTTAGATTTTTTCAAATAAAGAAAACTCTTGATTAAATTAAATTTTTAGTATATTATTTTTAATACATTATAAAATTTATGAAAAACATTATCCAGGACAAAGATTCGATTCAACCTCCCCGTTTGGGAGAAGTGGTTGAGGGAAACGTTGTCGGAACCGGAAAATCAGCCGTTTATTTAGATTTGGGACCGATAGGCACCGGCATTATTTACGGAAAAGAATTTAAAGAGGCCAAAACAATTTTAAAAGATTTAAAAATCGGAGAAAAAATTTTGGCAAAAGTAGTCGGACTGGAAACCGAAGAAGGTTTCTTTGAGCTTTCTTTAAGAGAGGCTAATCAAGAAGTAACTTGGAAAAAAATTGAAGAATTGAAAGAGAAAGGAGAATCTATTACAATAAGTATTCTGGGAGCGAATAAGGGAGGCCTTTTGTCCCAGGTTTTTAATGTACCCGCTTTCTTGCCGGTCTCTCAGTTGTCTTCGGAAAACTATCCCAGGGTTGAAGACCGGGATCCGGGAAAAATATTAAAAGAACTCCAAAAATTTTTAGGCAAAGAAATGAAGGTCAAGGTTTTGGATTTTTTAGCCAAAGAAAATAAACTCATTCTTTCAGAAAAAGCTGAAAGCGGAGAGAAAATAAAAGACGCCTTAAAAAATTATAATAAAGAAGATATCGTTGACGGAGAAATAACCGCGGTTTTAAATTTCGGAGTTTTTATAAAGTTTAAAAAGGAAAACTCCCCGATTTTGGAAGGATTAATTCATATTTCGGAACTTGATTGGAAATTGATTGAAGACCCTAATGAAATAGTTAAGGTCGGCCAGAAAGTCAAGGCCAAAATCATTAATATTGAAAAAGACAGGGTTTTTTTATCTTTAAAAGCCCTGAAAGAAGATCCCTGGAAAACTGTGGAAAAAAATTTAAAAAAAGGAGATAAAACAAAAGGGCAGGTTTTAAAATTTAAACCATTCGGCGCCCTTGTTCAAATTACTCCGGAAATTCAGGGATTAATCCATATTTCGGAATTCGGCTCTCAAAAGAAAATGGAAGAAACTTTGGAAATCGGCAAAAAATACGATTTTAAAATTTCCCTTATCGACCCGATTGAACACAAAATGATTTTAGAGCTCTCGGCTTAATCATTTAATTTTAATCAAATAAAAAATGAAAAACTTAATCAAAAAATTTGGCATTTTTATTTTAATAATAATAGTCTTGTCGGGCGTTTTTTCTCTTTTTTCCCAAGAATTCCAAACGATAAAACAAATCACGCTTAGCCAGCTGGTCAATGAAATCAATCAGGGCAATGTTAAAAAAATAATCGTTGGCTATGACGACAAGCTTGAGGTTGTCTTTAAGGACGACTCCAAGGCCGAATCAACAAAAGAAAAAGAAACCGGGCTTTCCCAGTCTCTTTTAAATCTTGGATTAAAATCTGAAAGCTTAAATAAAATAGATATTGACCCGAAAAAAGAATCAGGAATGTCCTTATGGATAGGACCGCTTATTTTAATATTACCCATTATTGTTATTTTTATATTCTTATTTATCACGCTCCAAAGAGCAAAAACCGGAGCAATGGAGGCCTTCAGTTTTACCAAGGCTCATCCCCGAATTTTTTTGGGAGGAAGCCAAAAAGAAAAAACTACCCTAAAAGATGTCGGAGGATTGAAAGAAGCTAAAGAGGAACTGAAAGAAATCGTTGATTTTTTAAAAAACTCTAAAAAATTTTTAAAAATAGGAGCTCGGATTCCAAGAGGAGTTTTATTGATGGGACACCCCGGTACCGGAAAAACCCTATTGGCCAGAGCGGTAGCCAGCGAAGCCGGCGTTCCTTTTTTCTCAATTTCCGGTTCGGAATTTATTGAATTATTTGTGGGCGTGGGAGCCGGTCGGGTCAGAAGCCTTTTTGCAACCGCCAGAAAACACCAGCCCAGCATCATCTTTATTGACGAATTAGACGCAATTGGCAGAATCCGGGGTTCCGGAATCGGCGGCGGCCACGATGAAAGAGAGCAAACTTTAAATCAAATTTTGGTGGAACTGGACGGCTTTGAACAAGAAGCAACCTGTATTGTAATGTCAGCAACCAACCGACCCGATGTTTTAGACCCCGCCCTTTTAAGGCCGGGAAGATTTGACAGAAGAATAGTTTTGGATTTACCCGATATCAATGAAAGAGAAGAAATTTTAAGAATCCATTGCCGAAAAAAACCTTTAACCGCTGATGTCAATCTCAGGGAAATAGCTGAGCGAACTCCGGGATTCTCGGGAGCAGATTTGGCTAATGTAATCAACGAAGCGGCGATTTTAGCCGCTCGAAAAGACAAAGAACAAATTTATCAGACAGAAGTGTTGGAGTCCATTGAAAAAGTGCTTTTGGGGCCGGAAAGAAAAAGCCATATTTTATCAAAAAAAGAAAAAGAAATTGCCGCTTTCCATGAGGCAGGCCACGCTTTAGTTTCTGCCCTGTCTCCTCACACGGAGCCTATCCGGAAAATTTCAATAATAGCCAGGGGCATGGCCGCTGGTTACACGTTAACAACTCCAAGCGAAGACAGAAAAATAAGAACTAAATCCGAATTCCTTTCTGAGCTCGCGGTTTTGCTCGGAGGATATGTAGCTGAAATTATTAAATTCAAAGAAATAACCACCGGAGCCACCAATGACATAGAGAAGGCCTCCGATTTGGCCCGAAAATTGGTTAAAGAGTACGGAATGTCTCCCTTAGGGCCCGTTTCTTTCGGAAAAAAAGAGGAATTGGTTTTTCTTGGAAAAGAAATCGGAGAACAAAGAAATTATTCGGAAAAAATAGCAATTCAAATTGACAACGAAGTGGCGAAACTAATAAAAGAAGCTGAAGTCAAAGCCAAAAAAATTATTAATAAGAATAAAAAACTATTAAGTAAAATTGCCGAAACCTTAGTGGAGAAAGAAACAATCGAGAAAGAGGACTTTGAAAAAATTATCGGAAGAAAGATGAAAAAGAAATAGGAAAAAAATAGAATAAAAAAAGGCCGCCATAATAAGGGCGGTTTTTTAATTACTGACTAATGCAAAATCATTGCTAGCGCTTTATTGTAGTCTTGGCTTGTTTTTTCAATTCGATCAGAAGGCAATTCAATCGGTGTACCATCCCATCCGATTTGCTCTAGCCAATTCCTTAAAGGCTGCTTACTGTAGTCTGGATTATATCTAGAACTATCAGGGGTAAGAAGCTCGTCGATCACAACAATATGTTCTCTTCCCGTTTCTTCGTCCTTCAAAATTCCGAACTCGAATTTGGTGTCATCGATCCCAAACCCCATTAGAGCAGCTACATTTTGTGCGTAACAGTAAAGGCTAAGACTGAAAGCTCTGAGTTCTTGCCCTCTATGAGCTATCTCAACGATGCGCCGCATTTCTTCAAATGAAATATTTTTATCGTGCTCGCCCACTGGTGCTTTCGTGGAAGGCGTAAAAAGGGGTGCTGCAAATTTTTGATCTTTTTTCATTCCTTTTGGTAATTGAATGCCGCAAACTTTTCCGTTTTTCTCGTAACTAATCCAGGCCGATCCTTTTCCTACCAATACATCCCGGACTATACATTCCACTAGAAAAGGTGATGCTTTGTACATTAAAGTTGATCTCCCTTCGATGTCAGAACGACATGACGCCAACCTTTCCTTTAGATCTGAAGGAAATTCTTCAAATTGATTGGTTATGAATGCATTGCAACAAATATCCGCTGTCTCTCTAAACCAATATGAAGAAATTTCAGTCAAAACTCTGCCTTTTCCTGGAATGCCGCTCAAAAGAACGACGTCCCTGACCGAAATTCGATCAGTTGCAACCATTAATATCAGATCGCGACCTTGATCGTCTACACCAGCTTCAAAAACCTCACGAATCTTTGTTTTTTTAATTTCACCAGCTTTCTCGCCAACCTTTGGTAGCGGTAATTTTATTTCCATCAAAACATCTTCTTGTCCCATTTTTCTCACCTACTATATATTTTGAAAGGGCTAAAAATAAAATTGTACCCTCTCTGGAAATTATCCTATATTAAAAAATTAATCTGTCAACCCCGTATAAACTTTACTTTTGTAAATAATTGCGAAGTGCGAGCGACGAATAGTCGCAATACCGTTTGGGGGCGCAACGCTTCGCCCAACAAGGTATATGGGCTATTAGACATACGCACTGCGCGAGGAAATCCAACGGTAAAGTTTGTACGGGGTCAATAATTTAAATAAAAAAGAGGCAGAAAAATTTCTGCCTTTAAAGGTTTTTATTTTTTTGCTTTTGCCATTTTTCTTTTTAGACTGTTGATTTTTCTATTCCAGTTTGAAGCTACTTTCATTGCTTTCTTCGGCGCAATACCAACGTACTCAGAAGGGTTGGAAATAATCCTTTTCTGCAAGGAATCCATCCTTGATAAATATACTTTCAGTTCAGGATCGGCCATTGCGATTTCTTCTAAGTTTTTATGCTCTTTCTGAGATTGAAGAGTCAAAGTTCTTACCTTTTCGTGAGCATCAGGATGCCCTAGAGCAGCTAAGATCAGATAAAGTGGTTCGGCTACTATCAAGCCTTTTTGCAGATTGAAATTTCGTTCAAGATTGACCTTGTCAACTTGCAGCTTCTTCATTGTTTTAGTCAACCTTTCTGTTATAGAAACCAAATAACCGATGACTTCGCCTAAGGTACGAGCAGAAGCAGAATTAGTAAGATCTCTTTGATGCTCACTGATTTGATCTAAAAGAAGAGTTATAACTCGACCTACCAGAATCTTCCAGACACTTTCTACGTTCTCAAAATTGATAGGATTTCTTTTTTGAGGCATCGTTGAAGAACCTACTTGGTTCTCTTCAAACAGCTCTCCCACTTCTCCGATTTCAGTGCGTTGAAGATTACGCATATCTCTGGATAAATTAGCTAATATTCCACCTATTAGTATCATTTCAATAAAAAATCTCACTAGCTTCTCTGGCATAACGATTTGAGTTGAATATTCTCCAGGTTTAATTCTTAATTCAGATAGCACTTCTCGTTCAAAAATTTCGGGATCACTAAAGAACAATGATGAAGCATTGTAAGCTCCGGATGCTCCAGAAAATTTACCAACTAACTCATTTGCTCTTCTTCTTAAAAATAAGATAGATTCCCCCAAGCGACTAACATATTCTGCTATAGCGAAACCGAAAGTGATAGGTACGGCATGCTGACCATGAGTTCTGCCTATTTGAAGGGTCTCAGCTTCACGTTTTGCTAAGATGATAAGCACTTCTTCGAGCTTAATAAGAGAAGGAAGAAGAACCTCCATGGTTACATCTCGATAACGTGCCGCATTGGCTGTTTCTACAATATCAAAAGATGTTGCTGTAAAATGAACGACAGATCGAGCCCGTTCACTGACCCTTTTTTGGATACAATTTACGAGCGCTCGAATATCATGCTTGGTTTTACCTTCCTCAATATATACTTCTGCTGTAGTAACCTGTTCACATGCCTTTTCAATTTCTTTAAGAATGTCTAAACCACACATTCCTCTTCTATGGACGGCGTTTGCCAAAGATGCTTCTACCTCTAGTTTGTAGCGAGTAAAACCGTTTTCGGAAAGATACCAGCCTACTTCTTTTCTCCAATAACGATAGTCTATCGGAGAAATATTATCATATATATCTCTTAAGTTTTCCTCTACCATTTCTTCACTCTCCATATATTTATTTAAAAGGACTTAGCTTCACCTAAAAAAGGCAAAACTTCATTGCCCTCCAAGAACAATCCTATCTATTATATTTTTTGTGTCAACCCGTCCGAATCCCGAGCGCAGTCGAGGGAGAAGGAGGGTCAATTTTATAATTGACTAACTTAGTAAAATTCGATAAACTAAAAATATTCACGCAAAAGGGCGTGTAGCTCAGTGGTAGAGCACCACTCTTATAAAGTGGGGGTCGATGGTTCGATCCCATCCACGCCCACCAACAAAATAGATACCATTATCACGCGCATTAATGGGCGCGTAGCTCAGTTGGCAGAGCGTCTCGGTGACATCGAGAAGGCCACAGGTTCAAGTCCTGTCGCGCCCACATGGAGTTGAAAATTATTTACGAGAATGATAATGTTTTAGTGGTAGATAAAACAGCCGGAATTATTGTGTTTCCTGAAGGTAGTTCGCCGTCTGGCGGAGAGAAAACTTTGATTGATTATCTGATTGAGAAAAAACCGGAAATAAAAAAAACCGGACTTTCTCCAAGATATGGCATAGTCCACCGACTAGACAAAGACACTTCCGGAATTTTACTGGTAGCCAAGAACAATGATAGCTTATTGTTTTTACAAAAACAGTTTAAAGAAGGATTGGTAGCTAAAAAATATTTGGCCTTAGTAGCGGGAAATATAAAAGAGAATAAAGGTAAAATTAAAACCTTGATCGGCCGCTCGCTTAAGGACCGAAGAAAACAAAAGGCTTTCTTTTTGGAAGAAAATCCTAAAGGAAAAAGGGAAGCTGAAACCTGTTATAAGGTTTTAAAAAGATTTAAAGGATTTACCCTTTTGGAAATAGAGCCCAAAACCGGAAGAAAACATCAAATTAGGTGTCATTTAAACTCAATCGGACACCCCATTGCCGGAGACAAACTTTATAGCTTTAAAAATCAGCACTGTCCCAAGGGCTTGGACAGGCAATTTTTACACGCTAATTATCTTAAAATTAATTTATCGCCAAAAGAAAACAGGGAATTTGAGTCGAAATTGCCCGAAAATTTAAACAAAATAATTAAAACTTTAAAAGAAAATGACGAATAAAAATGAAAAATTTAATCCCGCCTTAAGAAATGATTTTGTTGATATCCGTCCGGGAGATACAGTTAGGATTCACCATAAAATAAATATCAGCGGACAAGATAAAACTCAGATTTTTGAAGGTTTGGTGCTAGCCAGAAAACACGGAAAAGGAATTTCTTCTACCATTACCGTAAGAAAAATGGTTTCCGGAATCGGAGTGGAAAAAATATTCCCCTTGCACTCTCCAATTATTGAAAAAATAGAAAAAGTGAAAAGAGGAAAGGTAAGAAGGGCAAAGCTTTATTATTTAAGAGAAGCTACCGGCATTAGAGCGAGACTTAAAGCAAGCGAGTTAGAAAAGGAAGAAAAAAACAAAAAAGAGAAAAAAGAGGTTGAAATAAAAAAATAAATAAAGCCCAGGTGGCGGAATCGGTATACGCGATAGACTGAGGCTCTATGCCTTTTTAAGGCGTGTGGGTTCAAGTCCCACCCTGGGCACAAAAAGGGCGCGTAGCTCAGTTGGTAGAGCGTCTCGTTTACACCGAGAAGGCCTCCTGTTCGAGTCAGGACGCGCCCACCCTGTTTAGATAAATCTTTCAGGATTGCCATATTTAATTATACGCCACGGTAGCTCAGGTAGTGGAGCGTATCTCTGAAAAAGATAAGGTCGCCAGTGCAAGTCTGGCCCGTGGCACAGATAGGCGGGTGTAGTATAGTGGTTATTACTCTACCTTGCCAAGGTAGTAAGGGCGGTTCGAGTCCGCTCACCCGCTCAAAATGCAAGGCATTTTGAGCGAGGCTCGTCCCACTCCAAAAGGAGTGGGCGGCCCGCTCTCTAATTTTTACGTATTCTTGAGCCATGTATTACATATACATTCTCCAAAGCTTGAAAGACATGAGAACTTATGTTGGTTATACAAATAATTTGAAAAGAAGATTAAAACTGCACAATTCTGGACAAGTAATAGCCACAAAACATAGGAAACCATTAAAGCTACTATTCTCTGAAGAATTTATTACAGCGCAAGAAGCCAAAAAGAGAGAACAATACTGGAAAAACGGCGGCGGAAGAAAAAAATTGAGACAACTTTTTGCTCTAAAATAAAAAATGCCCTGTCTTGGGACAAAAACGCCAAATATTGGCGTTTTTATCTTTAGCACTTGACATTTCCTATGGAAAATATAGAATAAGGACATGAAACGCGAGGATATCTTTTATGGGATATCTTTTTTTATTACCCATTGGCTTAAAGGTTGAAAACCAATTAAATCCAGCAAATATGTTAAATTCAAAGAAAATTCTTACTATTTTGTTCTTTTCAGTAATTATAATGATTATTTCCTTGGTTTTTTTAGGAATAAAATCAATCAAGGCTTCGGTGGTTGAAAATCAACCCCAAGACCCGGACAAAAGCCTAATTATTATCCAGGACAATAGCCTAGCGGCTTTAAGTGATTCTTCCGCTCCAAAAAAAGTAACTAAAAAAATGAAGGTGGTCATCACCGGATACTCTTCTACTCCGGAAGAAACCGATGACACTCCTTTTATTACTGCCCAGGGAACCTGGGTAAGAGATGGAATTGTTGCCAATAACTTGTTGCCTTTTGGAACCGAAATAAGGATACCCGAACTTTACGATAACGAAATCTTCGTTGTTGAAGACAGAATGAACGGAAGAGCAGGCTTTTATCATGTAGATATTTGGTTTCCTTCCAAAGAAGAAGCCCAAAAATTCGGGGCAAAGCTAACTTACATAGAAGTTTTGGAAAACTAACGAAAATAACAAAAACAGCCATTTTATACGATGGCTGTTTTTGTTTTGGTGCCCGGGGCGGGAGTTGAACCCACAAGACCTTACGGTCAAGAGATTTTAAGTCTCTCGTGTATGCCAGTTCCACCACCCGGGCAAATCTACTTGAGGCCTGGGCGGGAGTTGCACCCACGTATATCGGTTTTGCAGACCGATGCCTTGCTACTTGGCTACCAGGCCGTCATTCTATTCTAACAATTTTTTATTTTTTTTCAATTGTCCTTGTTTTCAGTAATCTTTTCCAGAATTTCTTCAACTTTATCCGCTTTTTGAACCTCTTTTTCTCTGACAAAAATAATTTTAGGAGTAGGCCTCATTTTCAGCCTTTTATTTAAAGATTGCTGGATACTGAAAATTTCTTTATTTAAAAAAAGCGAAACTTTTCCATACTGGTTTTCCGGCATAACGCTGACGTAAACTTTGGATTGAATCAAGTTGGAAGAAGTTTCCACCCGGGTCAGGGTAATCAAAGTGTCCCTGGGAAAATCCAATTCCCTTAATAAAATATTATTTAACTCTCTTTTTATTAATTCATTTACCCTTGGAACCCGTTCTCTAGCCATACGTTTTGATTATTAAAATATCCCCTTCTTTAACTTTTACGTTTCCCTCGAACAGAATACCGCAATCATTGCCCTTTTGGATTTTCTCTATGGTTTTTTTGTTTCTTTGAAGATTAATTAATTTTCCCTCTCCGGTTGCCTCGCCATTGCTCAAAACTTCGATTTTCGCGCCTTTCAAAGCCTCCCCTTTAAAAACTTTAGCTCCAATTACTTGCCGATTTTTATCGCTTATAAATACCGCCAAAACCCTGGCTTGCCCTATTTCCTTAAATCCTTCCTTTGGTTTCAACTCTTTTTCCGCCATTTCTTTGACGGCCTGGACTAAATTGTAGATTATGTCAAAGGTTATTATTTTTACCTTGCTGAACTGGGCGGCGTTCAAAACCTGAGGATTGACTTTAACTTTAAAGCCTAAAATTTTGGTTTTAAATAATTGCGCCATTTTTAAATCTTCCTCGGATATTTCTCCGACCCCTGATTTTAAAATTTTAATTTCTATTTGTTCTTTATAGAGATTTTTCAAGATTTCTTCGATAACTTCCAAGGAGCCGAAAACATCGGCTTTTAAAATAAAATTAAGTATTTTTTTATCGGAATCGCTATTAATAATAAAATTTCGGCTGATTCCTTCTTTTCGCTCTATTTTTGTATTTTGCTGGGCTTCTTCCAGAGTAGCGAACCTTTTAAAACTTTCTCCGATTTTGGGAACTTTTTCAAGGCCTAAGATAATAGCCGGCATTGAAGGTAAAACTTCGTTAATCAATTTCCCTTGAAAATTTTCTAAAATTTTAATTTTGCCAAACGCTGAATTTGTACCGATAATCTCGCCCCTCTTTAATATTCCTTCCTTCAATAATAAAGTGGCTGTAGGCCCTCTTTGGCTGTCCAAATAAGACTCAATTATCACGCCTTCGGGCGGCTTTGATAAATCAACTTTTAAATTTTCCATTTCCGCAACCAATAAAATCAGATCTAAAAGCTCAGGAATGCCTTTTTTGGTTTTAGCCGAAACTTCAACGCTTGGAATTTTCCCGCCCAGAGTTTCAACTACAATATCATTTTGAGCCAATTCTCTTTTTGTTCTTTCCGGATTAGCCTGAGGCTTGTCAATTTTGTTTAAAGCCACAATAACGGGCAAGGAACAATTTTTAATATGGGAAATAACTTCTTTGGTTTGAACTTTTACCCCCTCTTCGGCGTCTATCACCAAAACGCAAAGGTCAGCCACCTTAGCCCCTCTCGAACGCATCGCTGAAAAAGCTTCGTGCCCTGGAGTATCAATAAAAGTTATTTTTTTACCTTCGTGCTCCACCTCGTAAGCGTTAATATGCTGAGTAATGCCGCCTGATTCGTTCTCTGTAATTTCAAAATCCTTTATTGCGCAAAGCAAACTCGATTTTCCGTGGTCAATATGGCCCATCAAGACCGCTACCGGCGGCCGAGCTGTTAAATTTTTATTTTCTTTTACAATTTCCATTTGTGATAAATAAAAAAGGATTATTTGGCAATAATCAAGTAATTTTTATTTTAAAGAATCTTTATATTTTTTAGCTTCAATTATCGCCTCTTCCTCTTCTTTGGTTAAGCAATAAGAAGACTTGCCGTCTTTTATCGATTTACCGTAAATACGACTTTCCTCGCCGTTAAACAAGTTGGTAATCACAATACCAGTATCTGCGCTATTAAGCAAGGCGATGGAAAAACTTTGGTCTCCTCCCCCTTTATTGAAAGGACTGAACCTAACAATTCCCACTTTTTGAATCGAAAACTTGTTTTCCTCTTTTAACGCTTCCAGTTCTTGGGAAATCTTTTTAAAATTATTTTCCAGCGCCTTAAAACAACTTAAAATTTCTTTAAAGTTTTTTGGTTCTTTGTTTTTTTTATTTAAAAAGTTAATCATAAAAAATAAATTTTTAAATTTGTTCTCCTTTACGGATTTTTTATGGCGGACTGCGTCTCGCCGGAGCTAAAACGAAGCTCGCCTTCGCTAAAGCTTCGGCGAAGCGAATCCCGCTTTCGCTCGTCTTGGCGGATTTTATCGCGCCGAAACCGAGCTTCAGCGAGGCGAAGGCGGAGGGGGTGAGATTTGAACTCACGGTAGAATCTCTTCCACAATGGTTTTCGAAACCATCCCTTTAAACCACTCAGGCACCCCTCCTTTCCCGACAAAAAAATAATGGGCTTTAATTAATCAAAAAACAAACAACAGTGGACCCAGAGGGAATCGAACCCTCAACTCTTCCATGCCATGGAAGTGTTTTACCGTTAGACTATGGGCCCAAAATTAATTTTTTTTAGTTCTGGCTAAAACTTTATACCACTTATTATTGAAATAAAAATGCTTCTGATATAAATTTCTGTCCCAATAAATATCCTGCAAAATTATCCCTCCCAAGATACCGTAGTAACCCGCTGTAAGATGGTCGGGAAAACCCAAAACCAAGCTTGTCAAAACGGCGACTATCCCTAAAAACCAATGATGCAAATGAACTTGCCAATTTTTAATACTAAAAACTACGGGCTTCATTCTGCTCTTTTCATCTATTATTTTTTTGGTAAAAAACCTTCCCCCAATATAACCGATTATTAGTCCAATGGAAAAAAGAAAAGAAACTATTGAAAGCAGGATTAAAGATGTAAAAAGAATGGGTTTTTTAGACATATTTTCTTTTTATGCCCCCGGGAAGAATCGAACTTCCATTTCCTCCTTAGGAGTGAGGAGTTCCCCGTCTGCCATCGCCAATGCCCCTGAAAGGAATTGAACCTTTATCTAGAGCTTAGGAGTCTCTTGTTCTATCCGTTGAACTACAGGGGCTCAAGCTATGGCGGGCAGGTGTCCCTTGAACTACGAAGGCCCCTCTATCAATAATAATATAACAAATTTTTCCTTGAAATACAATCTGTTTTAATGTTAAAATAGATTAATGCCAGAAAAATCTAAAAAAATTGAAACAATAAAAAAAGTTTTACCGGCCGTGGTGAGTATTACGGTTTCTAAATACTTAGACCTGCCCATTAAGCCCTTTGGAGATGATGTTTTTAGCCAAAATTCTTTTGGTTTTGATGTCCCCCTTGAAACTCCAAAAGAAAAGAAAAAGGTAAAAATAGGCGGCGGTTCCGGTTTTATAGCAAATAAATCAGGTATTATATTCACCAATCGCCATGTTGTAATTGACCCTGAAGCCGAATATATCGTTATTCTAAACAACGGTAAAAAATATAAAGCAGAAATACTCACTCGAAATCCAATCAATGACATCGCTATAATTAAAATAAACGAAAAAAATCTCCCTGTCGTAGAATTGGGAGATTCATCAAATCTTGAACTGGGGCAAACTACTATTGCCATAGGAAATACTTTGGGCGCTTTTAAAAACACTGTTTCCGTAGGCGTGGTTTCGGGATTAAGCCGGAATATTCAGGCCGTAGACGCGATAGAACAAAGCACCCAAAGTTTAAAGGGCTTAATCCAAACCGACGCGGCTATCAATCCGGGAAACTCAGGAGGGCCTTTGGTTGATATTGACGGAAAAATAATCGGGATTAGCTGCGCAATGGTTTTTGGGGCTGAAAATATCGGCTTCGCCATCCCCGTTAATACGGCTAAAAAAGACTTGGAAGAGCTTAAAAAATATGGAAAAATCCGCCAGCCATTTCTTGGTTTAAGATACGTTCCTGTTAATAAAAAATTACAACAAGAATGCAGCTTGCCTGTAAATTATGGCGCTTTAGTTGTGTCTGAAGGATTTCCGGGAGGTGAAGCAATAACTAAGGGAAGTCCGGCGGAGAAAGCGGGAATCCAAGAATTGGATATAGTTTTGGAAATTCAAAACAAAAAAATCAACATGAAAAATCCTCTGCAAGAAATTCTTCAGGAATTTAAAGTCGGGAACACGGTCGCCTTAAAAATTTTAAGAAAAGGAAAAGAAATTATTTTGCCGACTATTTTAATTGATAAATTTTAATAGAATAATAAAACAAAAAACAGCCTTATCTTTAGGTTGTTTTTTATTTTTATTAAAATTTGACTATAGCCCCAATCAAAATCAAACTTTTCTAAATTTTCATTTTTTAAAATTATTTTTACTGAATTTGCTATTTTTTAAAAGATGCCCCTTCAAAATTTCGGCTAACTTGCTTGGAGTATATTTTATTTTTAAAAAATAATCATCTGCTCCCAATTTAAACCCTCGATTAATGTCCTGAGGCTCTTCAACATTACTGACGATAACAACCGGAATTTTGTGGGTTTCTCTATTTTTTTTTAAAAGTTCCAGGGCTCCAAAACCATTCATAGGTTCAGGCATTAAAATATCACACCAAATAATATCCGGTTTTTCTTCTAAAACTATATTTACAACATCTTTGTAATTCTCGAATGTTTTTACCTCAAAACCAGCCCGAGAAAGCGTCATTTTATAAAATTCTCTTATTAATTCATCATCGTCGAAAATTAAAATTTTTGGTTTTTTGATTCCTTGCTCCACGATTTTATTTTTTGATTTGCTTATTTTTTAATTACTTACTTTAAAAATTTAAAAGTAAAAATAATTTTATCTAATATTTCTGATTTTTTAATCTTTCCGTCTTCGCATTTCTTGTAATTTTCTTCGTCCGCAGAGCCAAGCACGCCGCAATTAATATCATACAAAACCAAATTTAACGAAATGCATTTATCGTTTTTTACCGTAGTGTAGTAATAATTGGTATAAATTGAACCTGCTGCGCCCTCGCTTGATTGCTGCAAACAATAATTTCTATCGTTTATCTTAACTTTTTCTATTTTTATCAGTCCTTTTTCTGTTGCAGCTTCAAGGTCTTTTTCGTTTTCTATATTAAAGCCGGGAACCGGTACGTAAGGACATTGCTTAGAAAAATCAAGATAATCGCAGCTAGTAGTTGTAATTTTAGGTTCGGAAAAAAAGAAGTTTTCAGGATATTTCATTTCAAATCCATGTTCATTATTCGTATAGGTTTTCCAGCCAAAGGTTTCATCTGTTTTTTTTTCTTCTTGCCAGCAATCTAAGTTAATGGGCATTTTATCCAAAATTTTAACCCCTTTATGGCTGGCAGCAAAAAAACTGCTGTCGTTTAAACAAGTAAAAATACAATATTTATCCCGGTTTGAAATATTATCAAACCCTAAATAGGAAGCCCCCCTAACATCATTGCAACCCTTAATTTTCCCCAAGCCAGGGTCTGAAGGAACATCCATTAAATTTTGTCCTATATTGGAAAGATTTATTCTTCTTTCTTTGGTTATTTTAACTTCCGGATATTTCCCATTTTTTTCATAGTAAGCATTCATTGCCGTACTAATCAAATTAATATCGCTTGTTCGTTCAGCATCGAGCATTGTGTCCCATTTTACAAAAGCTTGTTTAAGAAAAAACAAAGAAGCGACTATTAATAAAATTGGCAAAATAATCCCTAAAATTCCGACAAAAACAAACTTTTTCTTTTCTTTGGGGGTAGGAGTAAAAACAAAATCTCCCTTGGTCTTTTTTAAATAAGTATAAATTAAAAAATAATAAATAATTACAAAAGGGAAAATAATAAAAGAAAAAATTGTGCTTCCGGTCTGAAAAAGTATGTTGTTGGCACTCGTTATTAAATATAATAAAGCAAAAAGAAAAAAAATAATTAAAAAAACAGCGAAAAACCTCCAAGCCAAACTGATTAATTTTCCTTTAACGTAATACTTGCTTTTTAAAAGAGCGCTCATCCCTTTTGCGCCCTCCATAACCAATATAATGGGAGCGAATACAAACCAGATGGCAAAAATAAATCCCGGAATTATCAATAAAAAAAATCCGCCAACGGATATGAATCCCATTAAAAATGATATCCACCAATAAGAAAGAATATTTTTCCAGCTTAAAAGATAGGATTGTTTTGCGCCAATATTCTCCTGACTGTCCTTGATCGCATAAACCAAAGCAAGATAGCTCCAGGTTTGAAATATTGCAGCAACAATTACTGAAAAAATCGATATCGCCAAGTAAAAAAATAAACCGAAATTAAAAAGAATCTGAAATATTAATGGTGAGTAAATTTTTATCAGATAAAAAATTTAATAAAAAATTTAAAATAAGGCCGGCAATCAGTGGGACTAAAGAAATTCCTAAAATAGTTATTATTTTTTTTCTATAGATTAAAAGCGTTTCTCTGAGAATAAAAATAACGCCGGGAAACGCCAAAGAACCCTCTGGTGGGGCTGGAAACGACTGCTCTATTTCTTCAGTCGACCAACCATGGGACAATAAAAGATTTTTAATTTCTTCCTTATTCCTTCCCTCTTTGATTTTTTCCTTGATTAAATTTGCGAGTTCTTCATTCATATTTTTATAAAATAATTTTAATCTTTATTTTATTATACCTTGTCCGTCCGGAGCCCTCAAGTTGAGTCCCGATTTATCGGAAAGTGCAATGACCACTTCAACCAGTTCAGCGTAAACGCTTCAACAAATTCAACGCAAGCAAAAAACCGCCTACTTGTCCTGAGCAGCGGTCGAAGGATTGGCGATTTAGTTGGCTTGCCCTGAGCGAAGTCGAAGGGGTGACGCATAAAATGAAATTGTATAAATTTCGTCACGCGCCTACCACGTGGAACGTGATTACTGAAAGTAATTTTACGTTCTTTACGTGGTCCCCTAGCGAACAATATTAAAACCTGTTTGATGGAATAACCTAGAACTGCTTATAGCAAGATTCTTTATAAGTTTGGTCTTGGATTTTATCACATATTGATGAATCTTGTTTAGCTTTAGCAACAACCATATAACAAGATTCTATTATGTTATATTTTGGATTCTGAATTTTTTCGCATATTGAGGGATCTTTCTTAACTTGAGCAATACCCACATAACATACATTTTTTGACGATTCTTCAATGATTTTATCGCATATTGATAAATCTTGTTTTGCCTTAGCAATCTTAGAATAACAATCATCTTTCAAAAATTGGTCTTTTGCTTCTTTTATTTCATCGCATATTGATAGATCTATTTTTTTTACGGCAATAGACACATAACATTCATTTTTATAAAGTGATTCTTGAATTTTATCGCAATCAGATAGGCTGGTAATTTCTGTTGTCTGGATTTTTTCTCGTTTTATTGCTGAAAATTGAGTAATAGTAAAAACGCCCACAAGGATGGCTAAAATTAGAATAATCCCTATTGCTATTGGTGTAGATATTTTTTTGTTCATATTGCTTTATTCTACCAAAAAATCGCCTCTTTGGCGATTTAGTTGGCTTGCCCTGCTTGTCCTGAACCGAATTGAAGGAAGCGAAGTCGAAGGGGTGGCTAAGCGGACTCGAACCGCCTCTAGTAGTGCCACAGACTACTGTGCTGCCATTACACCATAGCCACCATAAAGTGCCCTCGGCGGGAGTCGAACCTGCAGTCTTGGCCTTAGAAGGGCCCTGCTTTATCCAGTTAAGCTACGAGGGCTTTAAATAGTACGTAATTTATTATAATTAAAAAAATTATTCGGTCAACTCTTTTTTCAAGGCTCGAAGTAAAAGTACGTTTTGGTGTTCACTGCCATAATAATCATCTCTTTTGCCAATCCCTTTTTCTTCCCAAAAAATCGACCTCTCCCACACAGAAGGAAATCTTTCTTTTTTAATTATATAAAAATCAGAAATACTGCCAGCGAGTAAAAGTTTAGCCATAAGGTCACTAGGCAAACCGCTTGTTTCCTGCGTGGAAGTTTCTTCTTGATTACTGCCGGAAACTTCCTCAGAAGTTGTGACCGTTTCTTCTGTTGAGGTGGGAATAATAATTTCCTCACCCTTTGGAATACTTACTGCGCTAGTCCCATTTTCCGTGGATGTTGAAAAAGAAATTCTTGTTTCCTGAAAGGGATTAATATATTGCTTGGAATCAATTTTTTCTAAATTTTTTTGTCTTTTGTCCCATTGATTTAAAACTTCCTGATAATTAGCGTGGTCAAACTTAAGGGGCGTTTTCAAATTTTCTACTTTTGTTTTTTCAATCAAAATAACATATTTATAAAAAACAATTCCCCCTAAGACGACGTCTAAAAGAAAAAATATAAAAAAAGTTAAAAAGGAATGTTTGGCCAATTTTTTGGGCAATGCTCCAAGGGCCTTTATTAATTTTTTAGGACTTATCTTCATAATTAAATAATTTCAGGTTGGTAATTTTGAAAAACAGAAGACTACTTTGCAAAAACTTTAAGAAAAAAAGAAGCGCTAATTTCATTAGACAACCCTTCGTCGGAAGAAGAAGAAATTTCTGTTTTTACCTTTCTTATATTTAAATCCTGGACTTGGATCAAATAAGAGCTGTTCTCCAATTTTTCTATGAATTTTGAAAAATTGTAAAAAGACCCGGAAGCTTCCAGATTAAAATTTAAAAATGGCCATAAACTTTTGTTGGATTTTTCTACTAAGCTTACTCCGGAGGGATATATTTTTAGAAAAATATCAGAATCTGAGGCTAATTTTTCTAAAAAATTTATAAAATCAATGGGAACTTCAGAGCTTACAAAAAAAATATTGGTTTTTTCAATATTCGGTTGTATTTCTTTAAATATATTTTCAAATTTTTCGATATTACTCCTTTCTTCAGAAAAAAATTTTCTGTCTGCTTTGACTATAATCAAATCGCGCGAATTTTTTTCTATTTCTTTAATTAATGGAATAATTAAAAAAATTATGGAAGCAATAAAAAATCCGATAAAAAAAACTGATGCTATGTAAGTTTTTCTAAATTCCATTTTCATTTTTTAATTTAAAATTTAAATTGAAACTTATGTCTTTTTTCGCAATCCAGGAAGAAAGGGGGAAAAAAATTCCCTGAAAATCCTTTTCTTGTTCCAGGTTTTGCTTAAATTTTAACAATCCTTCTTGAGTTTTTGAAAAACCCGAAAGAACAACCTGAGAATTATTGTTGGTGTAAGAAAAATTATTAAGATAAACTTCGTCGGAAAGAGTTTTGGATATTTTTTCTAAAATTTCTATCATACTAAATTGTTTTTCATAAAAAGACTTTAAATCTGAAATTTTTTTATTTATTGAAATTATATCTTCTGAAATATTTTTGGTTCCCAAGCTTTCGAATTCTTTTTTTTCTTGTTCAAGAATAATTTTTTCCGCTTCAACCTGACCGGCAACCTGAATTTTAATCAAAAATAAAAATAAAATTAAACAGACAAAAAAGAACAATAAGATAATTTCTAAAATTAAAATTATTTTTTCTTTTTCTATTATCCTAAGAATATTTTTTTCTGAATGGGGCAAAAGATTAATCATGTTTTTCTTTAAATCCTCTTAAAGCGAGCCCTATGGCCGTTGTATATTTAAGAGAATTTTTATAAGAGACCAGAGACGATTCTTTTTGAGTTTTGGACAAAATATTTATCCAGGGGTTGCCCAATTCAACCGAACAACCAAGCTTTTCCGATAAAAATGCGGCTAAACCGCTAATATTGGCTCCCCCTCCGCATAAAATAATTTTTTTGACCCCGTGGCTTTCAACGTTCAAATGTTCATGGGAAGCATGGGTCTGGTAAAAGAGCAAGCATTTTTCTATTTGCTCTGTTAACTCGGTCAAAACGGGAAGCAAGCTTTCAAAAGTTTTTTTATTTTTTGCCGACTTGCTGTCGGACCCGTACTTTAATTTAATTCTTTCCGCTTCTTCTCTATTAATTTTTAAATTTTTAGCGATAGCATCGGTAAATGTATTTGAAGAAATAAAAATGGAACTGGTAAATCTTAAAGAATGCCCGCAAAAAATAATAAAACTGGTTTTGTCTACGCCAATGTCAATTATAAATAAAGGAAAATAACTGACTTCTTTTTCAACCAATGCCCTGACAATAGCAGTTGATTCTAACTCCATAACAACCGGCTGGAGTCCGGCCTCTTTCAGGCAGTGAATATAAGAATCAATTATGTTTTTAGGAAAAGCGACAATCAAAACGTCCGTGTGGTCTAAATGATCTTTTATCGGAATAATAATCCTTGAATCCAGATAAACTTCATCTAAAGAAAGAGGTATATGATTTTCGGCTTCGTATCTTACTGCCATCCTCAAATCTTCTTCTCTCATTTTAGGCATCTGGATTATTTTTAAAAAGCTTTTTTCTTCGGGCAAGGAACAAATCGCATATTTTGTTCTTAATTTCTCTCCCTCAACCTTTGAAATGCCTTCTTTGATTATTTTTATCAGTTCTTCTTGGTTTTTTATTTCTCCATCTTTAATTATTCCCTCTTTAATTATTTGCTCTCCAAGAGAAACCAAACCAAAGCCCTTTCTCTTTTTTTTAAGCTTGATTATTTTTAAAGACGATTCCGAAATATCCAATCCGAAAGTTTCTGGTTTTAAATTAAAAATTTCTATCATTTTTTTAATTATACAAACAAGCCCAATCTTTTACAATTTAATTTACTTCTTTCCAGTCGATAATTTTAAAGTCGGAATCGACATGAGGGACAAAAGGAGAAGGATTATAAATTAAATCCGGGTCGAAATAACTTTCTCTTTTCGAATATCCGGAAACTATGGTTCCTCCGGACGTCCATTGAGTTCCAACCCGTCCATTACTGACAACTGAGCCGTATATTTCTAAATTATTTCTGAAATTGTTAGGATAATGGTTCCTGCCAAAACGCCCTTTTTGGGCGATGAAAATTCCCCTCAGGGTCATGTTGTTGGGAGATTGAGGGCTAATTAAAATATTTCTTTCCCCTATCAGAGAAAAACCGTCGGAACCGTCTGTATGAACATAATCAATATTGTTCAATAATACCGCATCGGTATCTATGCCCGGAGTTATAAGGTTAGCTGAAGCTATAGTAACCTTCCCTGTTGTCGTTCCTTCCGGCCAAATATTATCTTCAACAAAAATAGCCGAACAAGCCGAAGGAATGACATAAGTATTGTAAAGATACTCGTTGGCAATCGTAAAATAATCGTAATGCCAATCTTCTTCTAGGCTATAGGCATAAGTTGAGGAAAGTTGGGTGATTATCCAAGCTTCAAAAGTTCCGTTATTTTTAAATTTTATATGATATCCCTTCCCTAGAGGATTAGTGGTGGTAGAGGGTGGCAAATAAATTCCGCTCGTTTGGGCAACACTTTTCATCTGTGCCAAATCAATGGTAATGCCATTAAAGTCGAAAGAGGTGACGGGGAAACTAAATAAATTAGGGTTACTGTTGGCAGTCGTGGTAAGCACTCCGGGACAAATACAATTTGACCCTTCAACGCGGCAACCGTGACTTGTGGGGCAAGAAGAGCAGCCGAAAGAATCCGTACAGGCCCATTCGGTTTGGGCCGAATATATAGTTGATTGATTTGTTCCGTCCATTCTGATGCCGCCATTCGAATGATAAGGCCCTCTTATCTCATGGTCATCCCCGATCCAAACATTTGTGTTTAATATGTAAGAATATTGAGCTACCGACGGACGGCCATATAAAACGCCGATTTTTCTTTTTACGTTAGGAAAGTCATTTGTCCAACCGGTAGAAACAATGTCCTTTTTAACGTCCTGGCCGCAAGAAATAGTTGAGGTAACCTGAAGAAAAAATTTCCCGACCTTGTTTCCCTCCGGATCAAAATAATCTTTTTCTCCTTGATTCAAACAGTCTTGTTCAATTCCGTTATTAATGCACCAACGATAATAATTAATACCGGCTTCGGCAATGCTTAGGGCTTCGTTCCAGGCTACTTTTTGAGAGGTTTGCCGCAGTTGCAACAAAATAAACCCTAAAAGTCCTCCGATTAAAACTAAAAATATTGCCCCGAAAACCAAAACATAGGTTATTATTGTTCCTTTTTTGTTTTTATATAATTTTAATTTGCAAAAAATATCCATAAACAATGATTAAAAAATTTATTCTGTTTTCAGGTTTCTCAGCTGAACATAAGATTCCAGCTGGAACTCATTGGGCGGACGGTTCGGGTCAACATTAATGACCAGATAAATTCCCATTAATTTTGTATCGGTCAAGCGAAAAGGCGCGCTAATAATTTCGTTTCCGTCTTTGTCAAAATATTTAAAAATCGGGGGATCATTGCGAATATAAGAAGTTATAATTGAAATTTTTTCTTGGTCTGCGGGATATGTAACCGGATTGCCGACAGGCTCTGTTACTCCTTTTTTTAACTCGTTTCCCGCGCCTATCAATTCTTCGGTCCAAGGAAGTTCAAACCTTGCTCTCATTGCATGATCAGAAGAAACTACCGGACATTGCCGATGAACTGGATAAGTTGCATCGGCTGTAAATTGAATGGAGTTATCGCTGGCTTGACTGGTTACATCAAAAGTAGTGGTTCCTTCCCATCTCCCGGCGCAATGCGAACAACCGAATTCACAAAGATCTGTTATAAGGGGTGTCCCATCAGCCGAAATTTCAACATATTCATCGGAAGCATCTAGGTCGCCTTCTAATGAAACTTTTACTAAGGCTGATTGCAGTTCTCCGGTTAAAAAATTAGAAAAAGTAACACTGCAAGACCCTCCTCTGTTGGCAGCTGTGCACTCTTTTGTCTGGCTCCCCGAACTTATTGTTCCTAAAAAATATCTTACTCTTTCGGTTTCGCCATCTTTATCTATGTCGCTATAAAATATAAATTGTTTGTCATCGGCTCTTTCTATCGGATAAGAGCCGTTATCTCCTGTTTTCGCCGCTCTTATATCTCTGGTCATCAATTCAACTCCTCTCCGAGCTTCGTTAACAGCCGTTGACTCTTCAAAAGCATAGTTATGTGTTCGATAAGACAAAAAAATGAAACCAGTAATGGCTCCCGTTGCTAAAGAGAAAATTATGATAGACACTAATGCTTCAATCGCCGTAAAACCTTTCATAATTTTTTTAAAAAAATTTAAGCTCAGCGTTTATTATTCCTGCTCTAATTTAATTATTTTATTCGTATCTCCTGAAACAAAAACCACCGTTGAAGTATTGAGGTATCCGACAGCAAAAATTTCTAAAGTATAATTTACTTGGCTTAAAGGAATGAAATAGGTTTGACCTTTTTCATTTGTATATTGATATTGGCTGTAACCTAAACCCAAATTAGATAAAGTTGCTGTGGCCGAAAATATCGGCTCCAGGGTTTCGCTATCTTCTAAGGTTAATAAAAAAGAATTTTGGGCCTCAAGATACAACTTAACGGGAGAATTAGTATCTGGTAAAAGATTAATCGGCTGAGGAGAAGGCTGAATTTCTACTAAATCCAGATTACTAGCCGGCGTAGTTGAAAAAGTATACAAGTCCCACTCTAAATTTTGAATATCTTTAAGGCCGACAGAATTTGTTATTATGGTGGTTGAATATTTATAAACAAAATTTTCCTCGCTATCTTTTCCAATGATTTTCGCACCTTGTAAATTAAATTCAATATTTGGCATGGAAACCGCTTGGGAAGTAATCCAAGAAGTTTGCCAATCATAAAGAACGGGAGTTTTATCCAAAGAACCGGAAAAAAAGCCTGCTTTTGTTTTTAATTTATCATAATCAACAATAGAAAGGCCTGACAGGTCTATAGGAGAAGCCTCAAAGCCCGCTGCGTTACCCGCCAAATCAGACTCGGGAATCAAGAAGTACCCGTCAGTGCCGGAAGCATAATAAATTTGATATTTCAGGCTGGTATCTGTCGGTTTTAAATCTGAAAAATAAAATTTATCCCAATGAACTAAGTTGGTCGGTAAAATCTCAGCTGAAACAACAAAACCATCGGACAAATATCCATCATCGGAGGTTGCCAGTTCTATTTTCCCATCGTTAATGAACACGTTGGATTTTTCGGAAATTTTATCTTCGTTTAAAAAAGAGTCTGAAAAATAATCAATTCCTCGTGGAGAAAGAGTTTCTACGGAAAAAGTGCTTACCTTATCGATGGAAAAACTGTTTTCTACAAGCTTTCCTTCAAGAACTATCGGATTAGGCTTGTCTGGAGTAAGAACCTCATTGGTCCCATAGGTTCTTTCCGTGCTGTAGCCATCCTTTGAAACAACAATCTTATAGGTAGAGGTAGATAAAGAAAAATAGTGCTGTCCTTCAAAGGGAGTGGCTGTTTTCAATGTTTGATCGTTTGCCGGGTCCCTGATTTCAATCAAAGGAAAAGGAACCATGGTTCCGTAAGCATCAAAAACAGAAACTGAAATAATCCCACCGCTAATTAAACACTCTTGAGTAAGATTCTTAGGAGCAATGTCGGTAATTAAAGCCACCTTGTCGCCGGGCTTTAGCGACCAAGAAACCTTAACTTCCGCTCTTTTATAATCATTAGGACAATCATCTTCGGGCGGAGACACCCCGTCGATTGGATCAATAACATAATCGACTCTTTGTTCAATCGTATATTGAGCATTATTTTGGTTAGTAGTGGCAAATGCCTCTAACGTTCCTTCCGGAAACCCGCCATTTATTCCGATTGATTCATAAGATAAGTTTTTAATTTTTTCTATTTGACCGTTGGCAATGGCAGTAGCTGTAATTCTGCTTCTAGACTGGGCAATAACCTTTAAAATTAACCGGTAGGACCCAAAAACACCGGAAGAAATAATAAGAAGTAAAAATATTCCTATTAAAACTTCTATTAAAGTAAGTCCTTTTTTCATATAAAAAAATACTAAAATATAAAATAGAATTTGATGTCTTTGGAGCAATCAAATGCTCCCTAGCATAGAATACATCGGTTGAATCATGGAAACCGCAAAAAAGCCGACGGCTGTTCCGACTATTATCATGATTATGGGCTCAATCACCGCTGATAAATTTTTAGTCAAGCTGTCAACCTCGCTTTCGGCAAAATCGGCTATTTTATCTAAAATATCCGCTGTTTCCCCGGTCTCTTCTCCTATGGCCAACATTTCCGAAAAAGTAATCGGATAAACCTTGGGAAAATTTTTAAGAACGTCTGAAAGTTTTTTTCCTTTTTTAACTTCCATTGAGGAAACCTCCATCGCTTCTCTGAAATAAAAATTGTCCAAAGTTCTTGAGACGATTTCCAATGATTTTATGATGGGAACACCGGCATTAATAAGGGCTGTAAGGGTTCTGGCGGTATAAGCTATATTGCTTTCTTTAATAATTGAAGAAATAACCGGAATTTTCAAAAGCAACCCGTCAATCTTTTTGTTCCTTTTTTTAGAAGAACCTAAAAGTTTTTTAAATAATAAAATTATAATTAAAAAGACTAAGGGCAACAAAAACCAAAACTTAGACATTAAGCTGGCTGCCGTAATTATCACTTTTGTGGTAAAAGGCAACTCAATTCCAATTTCTTCAAAGGTTTCAGCCAGTTTTGGAACCACCGTAATCATCATTAAAACTCCGATTCCCATCATGGCGATAATAATAACCGACGGATAAACCATCGCTCCTTTTATTTTTGCTCTTAATTCATAAGTTCTTTCCATTTGTTTGGATAACCCATTTAAAACGTCTTCCAGATTTCCCGTTTCTTCGCCTATTTCCACCATGCTGGAATAAAGTTCGGAAAAAGTAGCGGGATGATTTTTTAATGCTTCTGATAATTTTTTTCCTTTTAATATTTCTTCTTTAATTTTAAAAAGAATTTCTTGAAATTTTTTATTTCCGGTTTGAGCGCTTAAAATAGAAAGGGCTTTTGGTAAGGAAATGCCGGATTTTATCATCAATCTTAAATTCCTGGTAAAAAATAATCTATCTTTTAAAGAAATTCCTTTTAATTTTCCCAAAAAACCGAACCTTTCTTTCTTTTTTTCCAAGCTGGCTGAAACCAAAATATACCCTTCATTGCGAAGAGTTTTTGCCAATTCAGATTCATCTTTTGCCTCCTGAACTCCTGATTGAAGCTCGCCTTGGGCAGAAGTGGCCTGATAAAAATATTTGGGCATTTTATTTTAAAACTATTCAGTGATAACGCGCAGTATTTCTTCAATAGAAGTAATTCCTTGGGCCGCTTTCACAAATCCGTCTTCCACCATGGTTCTCATTCCTTCTCTCTGGGCTTGTCTTTTTATTTCATCAGAGCTGGCTCCTTTGTTGATTAGTTCTTTTATTGATTCGGAAACCGGCAAAACCTCATAAATTCCTATCCGGCCGGAATAACCGTCGGGACAATCTGGACTCGATTTGGGCCGATAAAATTCTATGTCTTCAAAGTTGTCTTTTGGTTTTGCTATTTTTTCTTTTTTTAAAACATCTAAAATTTTATCCGGGTCGCAATATTTTTTTAAGTTTTCTATCTCCGGTTTTTTTAACTTATATTTATCTTTATCTTCGTAAATCGTTCTAACCAATCTTTGAGCAATAATAACCTCTAGGGTTGAAGAAATTAGAAACGGCTCCGCTTTCATGTCAATTAATCTGGGAATGGATCCGGCCGCGTCATTGGTGTGAAGAGTTGATAAAACTAAATGGCCGGTTAGAGCGGCGTTAATCGCCAATCCTACTGTTTCGGCATCCCTGATTTCTCCGACCATTAAAACATCTGGGTCCTGACGAAGCAATGTTCTTAGTCCCGAAGCAAAAGACAGTCCGATTTTAGAATTAACCTGAGTTTGATTAATTCTCGGCATTCGATATTCGATGGGATCTTCAATGGTGGAAATATTAACGTCCGGAGTGTTTAAAATATCCATCATAGCGTAAAGAGTAGTTGTTTTTCCTGAGCCTGTCGGACCTGTTATTAAAACCATGCCAATGGGTTTTCTTAAAGATTCTTGGACTTTTTCCAGCTCTTCTCCCCTTAAACCGAGCCCTTCCAAGGTATAAGCTTTTGAGCTTTCAGAGAGAAGTCTCATTACAATTTTTTCTCCGTTGTAAACCGGTAAAATCGAAACTCTGATTGAATATTTATAGTCTTCAGTTTCAAACTTAAAACGGCCGTCCTGGGGAAGACGATGTTCGTCTAATTTTAAATTAGATAAAACTTTAATTCTGGCCACAATGCCTGAGGCCGCGGTTTTTGGCAAAACCATGGCATCTCTCAGAATGCCGTCTATTCTATATCTGATTACAATTTCTTTTTCTTGAGGTTCAATGTGAATATCGGAAGCTCTTTCTAAAACAGCGTGATGAATTAAAGTTTCTACTATTTTAATAACCGGCAATTCCTCGGCTGCTTTTTTTAATTCTTTTTCTTCCTCTTCAAATGTTTGTTCCTTAAAAGCCCTTATCTCACCGGCTTCTTTTTTTATAATATCGCCGAATTCCGCTTCCAAGGTTTTTTGATATTGCCTCAAAGCGTTTTTGATCCCCTGAGAAGTGGTTAATCTGGCCAATATTTTTAAATTAGATTTTTTCTTGATAAATTCTATTGTTTCTAAATCCTCCGGGTCAAGCATCGCCACTTCCAAAGAATTTCCTTTTTTCCGAAAAGCAATAATATTGTGGGACTTGGCAATGGGCTCCGGAATAATTTTTAAAATTTCTGAGTCGATTTTTTCTTTTGCCAGGTCCACAAAAGGAATTCCCAAAATATAAGCCTCCAGTTTTATTAATTCTTCTTGAGAAATTAAGCCGTCGGAAATCAGAATATCACCAATTTTTTGTTTGGTTTTCTCGGCTTTTTTTAAAGCTCTGTCAAATTGTTCTTCGGTAACTAAACTGGTATCCAATAAAAAAGCTTTTAATTGTTGGACTTCAATCCTCATAAAAATTTTTTTACCTTTCTTCTTCTAAAGCTTTTTTAACTTTTTCCACCAATTCCGATAAAGTATAATTTGATTTAACTAAATAAGTTTTAGCCCCTAATTCCAAGGCCTTATTGATATCATCTGGATTTTCGAGATTAGTAAGAATAATTACCGGAATTTCTTTTGTTTCGTAGTCTTCTTTCAGTTTTTCCAATACTTCAAAACCATTAAGTCTTGGCAAGATAAGGTCGAGCAAAATTAAATCCGGCTTTTCCAGTTTAGCTAAATTAAAACCCGATTCTCCGTCTAAGGCCGAAACCATCTTGTATCCTTCCTGCTCAATAAAAACTCTGAAGGTTTTTTGTAAGGCAGATTCATCTTCTATAAATAAAATTTTTTTCATATTTTTATTTATTTTATTGGTAATAAAAACCAAAAAGTCGACCCTTCCCCTGCTTCTGATTTAAATCCTATTTTTCCTTTATGGGATTCGATTATAGATTTTGCAATAAAAAGACCGAGTCCCGAACCTTGGGTTTGCTTCTTTAAAATATTTTGGGCGCGAAAAAATTTTTCAAATATATACTTCTGGTCTTCTTTGGGAATTCCGGCTCCCGTGTCTTTTACTTCAAAGTAAATTTTTTGCCCCTTTTTAAAAATGGTTATTTTAACCTCTCCCTTGTTTTTCGTATATTTTATGGCGTTATCCAACAAATTGCTTATAACTTCCCTTATCCAATCTTGGTCTCCAAAGATGTCGGGTATTTCTTCTTTGCATTCAAATTTTACTTCTATGTTCGAAGCGTTGGATAACGGCTTAAGTTCAGTAATCACTTTTTCCGTTAATGTTTTTAAAGAAAAACCGGCCATCTTAAGTGGAATCTTCCCTTGCTCAAACTTTGAAGCGGTAAGCAACTGGCTAATTAAGCTTTCCATTCTTTCGCTGTTTTCTTTTAAAATTTTCAAATATTCTTGTTGGTCATTCTGGACTTCTCCGACTCGGCCTGAATTTAATAAATCAATGACCCACCTTAGGTTTGAAAAAGGAGTTCTCATTTGATGGGAAATTATCGCTAAAAATTCTAATTTCATGCGAGAAGCTTCGGCTAAATTTTCAAAGCTTTTAACTACGACAAAAGACAAAATAAATAAAAATCCGGTTATTAACATCACCACCAAACAAATTAATAACGGGTCTTCAACGTATCTGAACCCTATAAAATAAGCCAGAAGAGATGTAACCATAATGACAACGCCCATTACAACAAAAATAAAATGAGGGCACTGCCACAGGGGAAGGCCGTACTTTTTGCATTGGGTTTTTAGATTTAATTGTTCAATAATTTTATTTTTCATATATTTATCATATCATAACATAAATAAAAATAAAAAATGAACTGCGCCGCCCTAAAGGGAGTGGATATCCTTTGCGGAGAGAGGGCTTCGACTGAGCGGTTCTATCGTCCTGAGCGGCTCACCGTCGAAGGGCTCAGCCGAATATCTTCTTTTGACCCGACTTGCCGGGTCAAAAGAAACAAACTTGCAATAAAAATTTTTTATAGTAAAATTAAAAATTGCTAACTTGATTTGAGATTTTCACACGAGGCCTTTTATAGCGACCGAAATTAACCCCGGGGCGTAGTACAATGGAAGTATACATGCTTTGGGAGCATGAAATCTGGGTTCAATTCCCAGCGCCCCGAAAGATTAAAAATTTACTTGCGGGATTAGTTGATCGGTTCAACGTCACCCTTCCAAGGTGAAGAGACGGGTTCGACTCCCGTATCCCGCTCCACACAGGAATTTTTTGCCGTAAAGAATCAAATTCCCTCACATTTTCAGGCATTTTGGCAGGTTCTAACCGTTTTAATTCTTCTTCGGCTTGAGACAACCCTTCAAAGATAAATTTGAAGGGTTTTCTCATAGAAATGAGAACATTTTGGTCTTTTAAGAGGAAGTCCGAACCTAAACAGGCAAATATAGCTCGTCTGGCATCTGCGTCGCCTCTGGCGAACCATATGCGCGCGTAGCGAGCAAAATTAAACGTCTTCTCGCTTAATTCAACCCACTCCTCAACATCCCTACCTTGTTTTCTTAAATCTTCTTCGAGAGAGCTTTTTTCTTTCAACAGACGACTTTTTGCTGACGCATACTCTTGCTCTGCTATTAGTTTATTTTCAGCATTTTCTGGCGCGATGTATTTAAGCAGTAGGTTCTCTAATTGCTCTGTTGTTCTTGCCAGCGCGTGCTGTTTTGCAGCCAATGAATCTTGCTGGACGTGAGCTTCGGTTTTTCTGATTTCGTGTAGGTATTGCAGAGCCCATTTCTGGAAACGTTCCGAGATATTCAGTTTAGCGAGAACGTCATCAACTTGTTTATTAAAATCTTTAATCTCAATGGACTTTTCCGTACAATCGGTATTTATTTTTCTGGTGCAATGGTAATAAACATAGCGATGGATATTCCCATTTTTTTGTTTTTTAACTTTTTCTTCTGCTGTAATACCAGCTCCGCAAGGACATCGCATTATTCCAGTAAAAGCAAATCTATGCTTTTGTGGTCTTGGCCGCCCGTGTCTGCCCAGTAGCTTTTGAACTTGGTCATATTCTTCTTCGGTTATCATCGATTCGTGATTCCCTTGAAGCCAGTTATCTTTGCCCCATTCATACCAACCATAATAAAAGGGGTTACTGAATATGCGGTAAAGAGTACTTAAATATAATTTTCTTTCAGGTCTTTTGGGAGTGGTTGGCTGCGTCAATTTTAATTTATTGTTTGCAATATCAAGCAATTGCGAAACGCTATAATTGCCCGTAAGCATCATTTGCCAAAGTTGTTTTACTAAAGAAAATCTTATTTCATCATTTGAGAAATCTTGTTCACCTTTCGGTTTTGTTTTACTGTTGATGTATCCTAATGGCGCGAGAGTCGGCCTCCATCCCGTTTGTGCTTTTTTACGTAGACCCCTTGCAACGTCCCCGCTTAATTTATCAGAGCTGTATTTCGATTGCGACATCGTAATTTGCAATAGCATTTTGCCTTCGGGGGTATTGTCGAAATTATATGTGCAGAATTTAAGGTCTTTGAGAGCTCCCGTATCCAATAAATAAATAATTTGGGCTGCGTCTATTGGATTTCGAGACAAACGGTCTGGATGCCAAGCTATAATGCCTTGCGCTTCTCCTTTTTGAATACGCTCAATCATTTCTTTGAAGATTGGACGCTTGTACGGCTTGAATGCACTCACCGATTCGTGAGACATTTTTTTTATTTTAAGATTAGAGAATCGCTTTATTGCTTCCTCGTCTTGCGATTCCAAACTTAAAATCTGTCTATCTTTTTCGTCTGTTGATTTCCGACAGTAAAGAAAGTATTTAATTTTTGGGTTGTTGTCTGCCATTGCTATTATTTTTATCAAGCGTATTGAATAAAATCGCGAGCACAGTGAACACAAAGAACACTGTCCACGTAAAATGACTGCCCTCGGCATAAAGCATATAAGCCATATCGAGAAAGACAATTACACCGCAGATTTTTGCTATTGTGTTGTATTTCATATTTTTAACTTTTATAACGCAAAAAGGGACTAACTGCCGCCTTGCGTCCCACAATTTCAGACACCACGAGGGCATCTTTAGTGGAAGACGGACAATTAGCCCCTTCCTGCACTAAAGAAATACCTCGTGGTTTGTACGAAATTGTAGGACGCAGCTTAATTATACTATAAAAATTACTCATAAACAACTAAATTTTAAGCCACGACGGCAATTCTTTTATCGGTATCGCGCCGCGACGCCGTAGTGCTTCAATTATTAGTTTATAGCCAATTTCTTCAACTTTGTTACCACCTGCGACAAGTTCCTCCAAAGAACCGATTATATCGTCTTCACTGAAGCAAGGAGATACCACTGACTTTGCTATTGGCGACAGACGTTGCAGTAGTTCTGTTCCTTTAATTGAAATTTTTTTAATTTTTTCACTGATTTCATTATCTGACTTTGTTATATGACTTCGTGTATCATCTGTGCCACTGTTAGCTTGTTGATTTTGTAACTGTTGACTATCTGTTTTTGATACTGTTCTTTTCTTCCTTATCGAGTCCATAACGGTTTCAAAATTGATACTGTTGATAGGTTTCCAATGGGATGAATCGAGTAAAGCATATACGTTCGGTACGCGCCCTTTTGAGCGTCGAACGATGGCTAAAATATCATACGCTTCGAGTATTTTGAACGCCTTAAATATAGTGTTTCTGTTCGTTATTCCTCCGAGCCCCATAATATCTTGTGCGGCTGGATAGCAGATTTGGGTCTCGTGTCTTGCACGTCTCGCAAGGATACAATAAACCGTCGTAACACTATGAGGGAATAAAGCTCCGTATCCTTTTTCAAAGTATTCATTATCCAAATACAACCTCGTTCGTTTTACTGAAGGTCTTATTGGTAAACCATCAAGGGAATCCAGTTTTGGCCGCCATTTTTTCTTATTCAAAATGTCATTTATTTTTTCCATCTTCATTCTCATCAAGCCAGTCCTTACGGATTGGACGATGTATGACCTTATAAAATGTTAAAAGATTTACGGCTTCTTCTACCGCTAAATCATCGGGGATTTCCTCTCCAAATTCTTCTTTCCAAACCTTCTTAAAATTTTGCAATGCTTCTTCGCTTAACATAAAAGCCCGCTATTGGCTCGGCGGGTTTCCACTTGGAGTTGGCGACCCGCGAAGCCAGCAGAGGGCTTTTGCGTAATTTTCCAAGTGGAATCCCGCCATCTTAATTAACGAGCTAAATAAAAACTGCCCGTAAAATTGTAAAACGACTCTGGGATAGTTTATGGAGTGTTCTCCGCGCTACCGCAGAAACGGATACAATTTTATTGGCAGTTACGAAATTTGTAGTCGTCGTTTTCTCTCGACGCTATGTAACCTAATTTAATTATACCAAACACCAAATTTTAGTGTCAATGACCCGACGGTTATAGAAAGTTATCGTCTGTTATGCTCTGATATAGAAATTCATCCACAGTTGGAAATAAGCTCCGATAGAAATTGACCTTATTCATTAACCAGCATAAAATAAAAGCGTCGATAAAATGCCTAAAGCAAAAGAACAATGGGAAGAAGAAGCTATCGAAAGGTTCAGAAAGTATTTAGGAGAAGAGCGCTCCACAACATATGCAATTACGGGAAGGGATGTGGTAGTTAATCTCACAACTGGCGAGAACTTCGATTATCAGCTTCAAGCACAAGACGGCACAAAAGTTGCTGCCGAGATTTTTCGTCTCGTTGAAAGCGGTGAAGATTTGGCAAGAGGGAAGGTTTGGGGGTCAATGATTGACCATTTGAAAAAAGAACTTTTGAATCGGGGCGTGAAAGGATATCTAATTTCTACTCCAGAGTTTACAATCAAAAAGAAAGAAATACCCGCTTATTCAAGTAAGCTCGCAATCGAGCTTGAGCAAGCTATAAAAAACAACAGTGAGGTTGAAAAATTTAAGTATGGCGGTTTTGAGTTTCATAGATTCAAAGACCTTGATACTGTCGTTTTTTCTTCTCATTCTGGCGCAAGAAGTATTGACCCGCACGGGACAGCAGCGGCTCGTCTTGCAGAAAAACTTCCAAAGAAAAACCAGCAAGTATCAGTTCAAGACCACGAAAGAATCTTGCTGGTAGTTAGTTGGGCTATGTTTGTAGATGGAAACGATACAATTCGTGCGCTTTCTGGATTCGATTTCTCCGAGTTTCAAAACGTAGACAAAATGTTCTTTGAGGCACGAGAAGGACAATTTGCTTTAGTATACGACCGCTCCGTTGTAGATGCTATTAAAGGTAAACAGCCAATCGCTGGCTTACCAGCGACACAGTTGATGCTCCAATATATGCGCTATCAACTTGGCGATAAGAAGCAGGAAGCTTTCGATTATGTGAAAACGGTTACATCCCTTACTGGAAGCATAAATTGGCTTGCTGATGACGGCGCGAAGGAAAATCTAATTTCTTTTGGAGAGGAATTGCTCGCAAAGGATTTAATCGATGAAGCTTTATGGATTGTTAGACAATTACACAATGACCCAAGTCCTAATCCAGATGGCACAAACGATAAAGATGACCCTAAAGGAGAATTCAATTATCACACACGGATTTTACGTGGAGAGGATGCAAACATCATAACAACGGTAAGGGGACATCTTTGCTGGTTAATGATGAAAATGGTAGCAAAGAATCAGCCACAATACTATACGGAAATTATTGACATAATGACGAGATACCTTAAAGAAGACAATCTTTATATTCGCATACAGGCATCTTTTATGCTTATCGAGCTTTGGGGACGAAGACGCGCGACGCGTAACCAAGATGGTTCGGCATTTACTTGGAAAGACGACGAAAGACAATATATTCGTCAGTTGGCTCTTGATACTATCCGCGCTAATAGGTCTTACGCGCGTGTTATGGAGGCACTTCTCCAGATATTTAATAAGGTTCGTGATTTGAACGAAGACGAGGCAGAAGAAATGCTCAACTTATTTTTGGCAACGAACGACGACGAAGTGAATAACGACCTTGCTGCATTTGTTGTGTATTTTGCGCTATTTCGCGAAGCCGATTCCCAGTATTACGGTGGAAAGTTCAACCCCGATAAATTTATTGCACTCTTGAAAGAACAGATAAAAAATGGTGCACCTTCAATAAGTGATTCTATCGCGTGGCATCTTTGGAAAATTTTGGTGGACAAAGTCCTACCCTATGAAGTAATCAAGGAGTATTTACCATTATTTCTTGAAGGTAAGTATGCCAGTGGCGCTATGACTAAATTGGCGCTTATTATTGAAGAATTATCAAAAACTGTACCAGACGATGCGGCGGTTTTGTATGAGCGAGCACTTGAATCTCTCGAAAATTATCTCAAAACCAAGCCAAAAGATGGTTATCAGTATTACATAGAGGGAACAGAAGAAGTGTTGCCTATTCTCGCTAAAGAGCCAAAACGGCTTTTGGCAGTAGTTGGCCGTCTTAAAAACATCTGGATGGCGGAAAAGCAAATTTATATTGGAAACATCGCGATTATTTTTGGTACATACCAACTTGTACCAGCCGAGCATAAGAAGGAAATGAAGAAAGCTTTTAAGGTTATTTATGACGAGATGAAAACCGTAAATCCTCTTCTACAAGATGTTGATTGGACAAAATAATATGAGCAGAACAAAAATAATGTTTTTCGCATTCACGGGCAAAGAGATAGAACAACCAGAAAAAATCTTTGAAATACAGGATGGTTACGAGTGTTGGAATCTGAAGAAATTAAATCTTGACGAATTTTCCGAGGAAATCAAAAAGAAAATACCTCCCGTAAATCAGAATGTTCTCCCTAACTATATAGTTGAGGACAAATCAATAGGAGGAATTTTCGGAATAAATAAAAAACTTTACGAGAAATCTTCGTGGGGCTTGCTTGTTCCCGACACACTTGAAGAAGGAGGTTTCGCCCACACGGAAACTATGTTTCTTTTTAATTTATATTCACCAAATTTTCTTTACCCACTTTTCTCCGTAAATGATATGGGCATAATGAAGCAAGATTCAAAAAAAGACCCACTTATTTATTTTCATACCCAAGACCACTCCATATTCAAAACAAAAGAGTTTGTAACTTTTTATAAAACCTTATTTGAACAATCAAAATATGGTAGCTGGTACTTAGACCGTATACAAAAGTGGGAAGAAGAAGATTGGAGATTATTTGTAGCCGCGTTCCTATATACTGGCCTAAAAGATTACGAGAATGAGAAAAGTTCGTTCGGTTGGCAGAGAGAATCTGCGGAAATGGCAACAATCTTAGAATCTTTATTCACAGCGGAGAAGGCGAAAAATGAAGAGATTGGGTATAGATTACGTAAACGGATAGCAACGCTTTTGTCTTACAGATTTCCTTCGATTGAGGAAGATATTAAGGAACTCTATACCCAGCGAAGTGCGTTCGTGCACGGTTCATTTTTTGCTCAAATTGCGAAAGATAGTAAAACCGCTAATAATAATTTACCCATTCCAGATTTCGGCCTTCTCTATAAGCAGAAAGAATATGTGCGCTGGGCACTTGTTGCATATTTATATTTGGCTCAACTCGTAAGGTTGCAATCGGCTATGTTTGGGGATATAAAAACAGTTATCAATCTACTTGAACAGTCAATTATAGATATTGAACTAAGGAAGAAAGTACTTGAAGAGACAGAGAAAATTCTTTCGCTTATGCCAAAGTCAAAAGCTTTCGACAAGGTTTAGTCGTGTAATTTAGGTCTTCCCCGCCGCGAATAAAAAGGGCTTTTTCAAAACTCCCACTACCCAAAATCAAAATTGCACCACGAAGGGCTCGAGAAGGACGAGAGTACCCCCTTTTAACAGTATTCTTTATAACACTGTTATGCTCTGATTAAACACGTATACCTACGCGAGAGCATTTTAGCGGAATTTAATGTTTTGGATGTATGGGTAGTGTATATGGCAAAACTGGGCTAATGCTACTATGATAATTGCACAATTTCGGCTGATAAATTATGGATAAAAAACCGTACTAACTATCTAATCGCCAATCAGGCGATTTTTTGGTAGAATAAGATAAGTAATATGGATACTAAATTCAAAAAAATTCTCACTATCGGAATTAAGAAATTTGCAGTGGATTCCGTATATTGGCAAAGAATTGAAGCGCTGACCGAAAAAATAGTCAGTTGCGATAAAGATAGCTCCGAGATTAAAGACGAACTAGCTGACACCGATTGTCTGCTTACAGGATTTGGAGTAGTGGTTAATAAGGAAATAATAGATAGCGCGCCCAACTTAAAATATATTGACGTGCTGGCTACCGCCTATGGGAAGATTGATGTTGATTATGCAAAAAGCAAAGGAATTCTTGTCTGTAATATCCCAGGATATGCAACTGAATCAGTTGCAGAATTTGTTTTTGCCATAATCTTAGAACATATTAGAGAAACAGAAAAAGGAAAGAAACAGGCAGGAGAAGGAAATTATTCTGAAGTTGGTTTTTCAGCCATTGAAATCAAAGACAAGATATTCGGAGTTTTAGGTTTAGGAAAGATTGGCGGTAGGGTCGCAGAAATAGCTTTGGGTTTTAGTGCAGATGTCAGGTATTGGAACATAAACAGAAGAGAGGAGTTTGAGTTAAGGGGTATAAAATACGAGGACGTAGACAATTTGATTCCAAAATGCGATTTTCTTTCACTGCATTTTGCCCAAGTTAAAGATACTGAAAATTTCTTGGACAAAAAAAGGATTCAAAAGATTAAGGAAGGAGCTATTGTGATTAATACCGCACCAATGGAATTAGTAGATATTGACGCTTTAGCGGAAAGGTTAAACAAGGGAGATATAACGTTTATCTTAGACCACTCTGATGAGATGTCTCAAGAAAATATAAACAAGCTCTCAAAATTCAAAAATTGCATAATTTATCCGCCAATTGCCTACATAACAAAAGAGGCAAGAATAGCAAAACAGGAAATTTTCGTTGGTAATATCGAGAGCTTTTTGAAAGGGTTTCCAACGAACCAAGTAAACTGATACAAAATTCGCTCATTCTTAGACCCTAATCGCCAACTAGACGGTTTTTTGGTAAAGTTAAAATATGAAAAACAACAAGTTAACTGTCAAAATAAATAAACTAGCTCACGAAGTTTTTACATTTACTCTGAATCCAGAGAATACGCCCTCTTGGATTAGCTCTATAGCTAAAGAAGAAGTGAATGAAAAACCAACAAAGATAGGCACTGTTTACAGGAATCAAAACCAGAACGGCAAATGGTCAGAGTATACCGTTACTGCCTACGAGGAGAATAAACTTTTTATTTTTACCTCGGGGGATGGGAACTATAGCGTCAGATATACCTTTACGCCCATTGACGGTAACGCCACTGAAGTTGAGTATTATGAATGGGTCAACCAAGGAGAGTTAAAAGAACCTTTTGCTATTGAGGTATTAGATAAGCTTAAGTCATTATTAGAGAGTTTAAGTTAAAAAGGTTCGAACGGACTACATTCCTCGATTAGCTTTAATTGATTTTCGCCGCTTCCAATGATAAGCTTGGGATGAAGAATCGGTCTGTAGTGGTCTGAAAATAGGTTCTAACTTCGTTCACAATCCCGCTCATAATGTACTGCATTTCGAGCGAGGTTCGTCCCGCTTTTTCGGGTGGGCGACCTGCTCATAATGAAAAAACCGCCAGTTCTGTTTGGCGGCTTTTCGTTATTAAAAATCAAATTTATTTAACAGCGTCTTTCAGTTGTTTTCCGGCTTTAAATCTGGCAACAGTTCTGGCCGGAATTTTAAGCGCTTCTCCGGTCTGAGGATTCCTTCCGGTTCTGGCTTTTCTTTTAGCAACTAAAAAAGAACCGAATCCGGTTAAAACTACGCCCTTACCGCTCTTTAAAGATTTGGTAATTTCTTCTAAAATTACGTTTAAACATTCTCCGGCGCAAGATTTTGAACATTTGGTTTTTTTAGCTAAAGCTTCAACTATATCTATTTTTGTCATGTTTTTTATTTTTATTTAAAAAGACCGACCTTTATTTGATTTATTTAATTATATCAACTTTACTTGGCGTATTCAATTACCCTGGACTCTCTTATGACAATTACTTTTATTTCACCCGGATACTTTAACTCGGACTGGACTCTTTCGGCGATTTCTTTGGCTAATTTTCTGGCCCTTAAATCATCTATTTCTTCCGGCCTCACAAAAACTCTAATTTCTCGCCCGGCCTGTAAGGCAAAGGCCTTATCAATTCCGCTGAAAGACAAAGCGATTTTTTCCAGAGCTTCCAATCTTTTAATGTAATTTTCTAAAGTATCTTTTCTCGCTCCCGGCCGGCTTCCGGAAATAGCGTCAACAGTTTGGACTATTACGGCTTCCAGGCTTTCATAAGGATATTCTTCGTGGTGAGCCTTCATTGCCTTAACCACTTCCGGCTCCGTATCAAATTTTTCTAAGATTTTTATTCCGATGTCCACGTGAGAACCTTCGATTTGATGGTCAACCGCCTTGCCAATGTCATGAAGGAGACCTGCTTTTTTGGCAATTTGGACGTCAGCCCCCAATTCTGAAGCTAAAGCTCCCGCCAAATTGGCCACTTCAAGCGAATGAATTAAAACGCTTTGACCGTAGCTCTGCCTAAAGTGAAGCCTGCCTAAAAGCTGAATAATTTTAGGGTCCAGACCGATAACACCGACGTCGTAAACTGCCTGCTCGCCGGCTTCTTTTATTTTTTTTGAAATCTCTTCGGTAGCTTTTTCAACCGTATCTTCGATCCTGGCCGGCTGAATCCTTCCATCAGCAATTAATTTTTCTAAAGCAATTTTGGCAATTTGGCGCCTAACAGGGTCGAAACTGGAAATAATTACTGTTTCTGGCGCATCGTCTATTAATAATTCCGTACCGGTTAATTTTTCAAAGGTACGAATATTACGACCTTCTTTTCCGATAATCCGGCCTTTGATTTCTTCGTTAGGAAGACTGACGGTAGTGGTTGTTAACTCTTGCGTTTGGTTAACAGCTATTTTTTGAATAATTGTCGCTAAGATTTCTTTTGCTTTTCTTTGGAATCTTTCTTCCTTTTCGACTTCCAGTTTTTTGATTTTTTCGGTGATCTCTCTTTGATATTCCACTTCCAAACTTTCCATTAATTCTTTTCTGGCCTGAGCCTTGGTTAATCCGGAAATTTTTTCCAGATTTTTAAAAGCTTCTTCTTTTACTTTTTCCAAGCTTACTTTTATATTTCTCAGCTTTTCTACTTTTTGACGGAAATCCTCTTCTTTTGTTTCCATTTCGGAAAGCCTTCGGGTAAGCAAATCTTCCCTCTTTAATAAAAAGTGCTGAGTATTGGAGATTTCTAATCTTTTTTGGTTTTCTTCTTCTTGGGCTTTGGTAATTATTTCTAAGGCTTTTTTGTTGGCCTTAGACAGTATTTCTTCGGTCTCAATTTTAGCCCGAGCAATTTTCTTTTGAAGTTTTTCTTCGATAGAGCCAGCTTCTTTTCTGGCAATTGATTGACGGGCGAAATAGCCCAAAACAGATCCCACTGCCAAAGAAAAAAGACCCAGCCAAAGTGGAATAAATTGATTCATGTTTTAAGTTGAAAGATTGGCAATTAAACATTAAATTCTTTAAATTATAATTAAAAACCAAAATTTCAAGGTTATTTTTAAGCATAATATTATAATAGAAAATTTAAAAATAAATGTCAAAACCAGTTAATTATAAATTAACTGGTTTTTGTTTTTAAAATCAAGGATTAAACCCGAAAAATTCTGGAAACAAAAGCCAGAATCTTTTCAGCAAAACTAACCGGCGAAACTTCTTTCCATACAGGGGGCGCCGGAATAAGAGTTTGAATGGAGATATCCAAAGCCGCAGTCCTAGCTTCTGTTTGGTCGTCTGTAATGGTCAATTTAATTGAATTCAAAGATTTTGACAGGACAATGGAAGACGTTGAATTGTTTTCTGCCTGAACAATGCCATTCAAAGTCCAAGTTCTATTTACAATAAAACTGCCGCCATCCGAAGCAATGGAATGCAAATGAAGGTCAGGAAGATCATCTTTTAAATAAATTACGGTACCGGGCATTTTATTTTTAAATTCTGCATCATCACAGGTTTTCCAATCATCCGGATTCTCAGAATAAGATAAGCAACATTCAAAAGCAGCAATTGCTTCTTGTTTTATTTTTATTGGATGAGAGGTTGTGGCTGACTTGCCTCTTTGATCCGTAACCTTCAGTTCTATATTATAATTTCCAGGATCAGTATCTTGAATAGTAAAAATACAAGCTCCGGGACAATCCATTTGAAAAACAACTGCTCTGCTTACAGCATCTCTTAATTTCCAATTAGAAGCAGCTATGGAATCTCCGGGGTCAGGGTCGATAGACTCATTTATAATTGTGTATATGGCATTACTGCTGTCACCGCCTTGATTGTAAGTTTCCCATGTTCCATTGCATTCGCAACCGCTACCCGCACAATCTACAATGTCGCAAGACATCTTGGCCTCAGGAGCAGTATTATTAATAACATTGCCATCAAAAAGAAACACTTCATATTTTGACTGTTCGCAATTGGCTGCTCCCGTATTATCGCAGTTGAAACTTACCCAGCCCAATACATCTTCTGACCAAGCCCAACCATGGAACTTACCATGGGAATCCATTGATACGCCGTAGGGTTCTGCGGTATCTTGAACAATTCCATTTAATTTCAAACAGCCTCCCGAAAACTTATAAGATAAAACCTTGGCAAAACCAGTCACCTCTCCCGGCGTAGAAGTAAAACGTACTCCTTCAAAATTACAATTATCATCGTCTTTATTAAAGCTTATCCAGCCAATATTTTCTGACCAAGCGTAGCCGGAAAATTCACCAGTTACCTTATCAATGTAAACTCCATAATTTGAAGTTTCACAAGAAAGATGGTCGATACAACTAAAACTTATCCAGCCAGTATTTTCTGACCAAGCGTGACCCAAAACAGCCCAAAAGGCTTCAAAAAATTCATCCATAGAAGCGAATGAAAGCCCTGAATAAGAAAAACTACCATCAGGCAGAGGATAATCATCGCCAGGATCGGGTTCAAATGGAGTACATGGCTCACCTATTTCCATTGGACATGATGGCTGGGCTTTTACTGTTGAATTTTTAAATATATATAAAAAACTATTATCTTTGATATTGTTATTTTCAAATTTTGTGTTTTTTACAAAAAAAACACTTAAAACTATCAGGATTATTAAAAATAATTTCTTTTTCATGTTTTTCATAATTTAAATTTATCGTTTTTATATTATACCATTTTTCATAAAAAAAGAAAAAGCCCTTTTTAAAAAACGGCTTTGGTAAACGAAAAAATAATCAAATCATTCTTTTGTCTTAATCACCTCGTCAAGAATTCCGTAGTCCTTGGCTTCTTGGGCTGAAAGGAAAAAATCTCGGTCAGTGTCTTTTTCAATTTTTTTTAAAGATTGGCCCGTATGATTGGAAAGAATTTTATTAAGCCTTTCTCTTATTCTTAAAATGTGTTTTGACCAAATTTCCACGTCAACCGCTTGGCCGGATGCTTTTCCCATTACCTGATGCAAAAGAATCTCGGAATTAGGCAGGGCATATCTTTTCCCCTTGGTTCCGGCGGCCAACAAAAGCGCGGCTCCCGAAGCAGCTTGGCCCAAGCAAAAAGTGGAAACATCGCACTTAACATATTGCATGGTGTCATAAATCGCCAAGGCCGAGGTTACCACTCCTCCGGGACTATTAATGTAAAGGCTGATATCTCTTTTTGGGTCTCTCGAGGCCAAAAATAAAAGCTGGGCAATGACTAAATTAGCCGATTCATCAACAATGGGGCCGGTAAGCAAAATAACTCTTTCTTTTAAAAGCCTGGAATAAATGTCATATGCTCTTTCTCCAAATTGAGATTTTTCTACGACAATTGGAATTAAAGACATGATACGGTATTTAACTTAGCTTTGAAAGATTTTCCAAGAATTGAAAAACTTTTTCGTTTTTAATTCTATCTTCAGTATAATGTTTAATTTTTTCCAAATCAAGATTTTTTTCCATAAAGCCGGCTTCGGGATATTGTTTTAAATTTTCTTCAATTTCTCGGTTAACTTCGCCTTCTGAAACTTCGATTTTTTCTTTTTCAAAAATTTTTCTCAAAATCAAAAAGTTTTTTATATTTTTTTCAGCTAATCTCAAAAATGAATCCTTTATTTCTATTTCGTTTTTCTGGTTACTTTTCAGATAATCTTCAAAAAAAATTCCGGCGTTTTGAGAAAAGCTCATTTTAAAATCTTGGAACAATCTTTCTCTTTCTTGTTCTATTAAGCTTTCCGGCAAATCCCATTTTATCAAATCAGCTATTTTTTCTAAAATTTCCGTCCGGTGCCTCTCTTTTTCTTTTACGCTTTTTTCCATTTTAATGCCTTCTCTTAAGTTTTTTTTCAAAGCAGCTAAGTTTTCAAATTTACCCAGGCTCTTGGCAAATTCATCATTAAGCTCGGGCAATTCCATTTTAAAAATTGATTTCATTTTTACCCTAAAACTGACTTCTTTGCCGGCTATCTCTTTTTTGATATTGTTTTTATCTAAAATCAAGGAAAATTCTTTTTCTTCACCAGCCTTCATGCCTTCCAGTTTTTCTTCGAATCCTTTAATAAAATGGCCTTGTCCTAATAAAAAAGAGTCTTTCTTTTTGGCGCCTCCCTCGATTTGCAAGGAAGAATATTCAATCTCAACAAAATCTCCATTTTGCGCTTCCCGGTCAAGAGCTATAAGTTTGGCCCGGGACTTCAAAATCCAATCCATGGCATCTTTAACCTCTTTTTCTTCTATTGAAATTTCTTTTTCTTTGCAGGCAGCGGCAATTTTTTTATAATCAGGCAAGTCGTCAACGCCAGGCAAAACTGAAACTTTAGCTTTAAAAATAAAAAGGTTGGATTTAGCGATTTTTAGAATTTCTATTTCCGCTTTTTCAATTATTTCCAATTTTTCTTTTTCAACTGTTTCAAAGTAGCTTTCCCTGATTGCCAATTGGGCGGCTTGATTCAAAATTTCGGCCTGGCTGATTTCTTTTTCAATAATTTCCAAAGGCACCTTGCCCTTCCTGAATCCTTTCATTTCGATTTTTTCTTTTAAATTCAGAATTGCTTTTTTATAATATTCATCAAACTCTGAGGGAGAAAGAGTAATCTCAATTTCTATTTTTGATTTTGGCAATTTTTTAATTGACGTTTCCATAAAATTTGTTAAGCTTAGAGGGCTGTTAAAAGGAGATGGATTTTGGTGTTTGAAGAATTAATAGGATTTATATTGATGGTTATTAACGGTTGGGCGGCTGCAATCTACTGGAAGCTTCAGGGAATTCCTTTTTGGCAAGCAACAGTAACTTTGACAATCTATTGGTCTTTCACTCTTTTATTGACTTACCAACTGACAGGCGGCGCAATTGGTCTTTTAAAAAAATGGGAACCTTTTAAGGTTCTTTTAGAAAAAATTTCAGAGAAAATAAAAAAAATCAAATGGCTCGATTCAATCAAAGAAAAAAGAGAAAAAATGATAAATTGGCTGATAAAAAGAAGCGGGCTGGCTATTTCAATTTTAACTTTTATTCCTCTTTTGCCCGAACTTCCGACAGCAACGATTATTGCGGCCAGAACTATCAAAATGAAAGGCGCTTTAATTATTTTGCTTTTAGGTAACGCGTTCCGCGTCTTTGTTCTTTGTTATGCAGTATACTGGGGCCTCGGATTTCTAAACCATTAAAGCGTGAAATTTTCACGCTTTTTTTTATTTTTTATAAGATGCTATTCCTTCTTTTATCAACTTTTTAGCTTTTTCTGATCCTTCCCAGCCTTTTACTTTAACGTATTTATATTTTTCTTTTTCAAGCTTTTTGTAATCAGCGAAGTATATCTCAATTTCATCTTTTAAATGTTGACCTACGTCTTTTATGTCCCTAATTTCTTTAAATCTAGGGTCAACTTTATCATCAGGAACTGCAATAATTTTACTGTCCTCTCCTTCCTCGTCTTCCATCAGAAGCAACCCTATTGGCCTTGATTTAATAAGACAACCCGGAAAAGTAGAATGGGTTACCAAAAGTATAACGTCTAAAGCATCTCCGTCTCCGGATTCTGTTTGAGGAATAAAACCGTACTCAAAGGGAGTAGAAAAAGGAGAATAACAAGTCCTGTCTAATTTAAAAAATCCTTCTTTTTCGTATTCAATCTTGTTTTTCGATCCTTTTATATTCTCTACGATAACATTTATATTTTCCGGAGGATTTTCTCCCGCCGGAATATCTTTAAAAAGATTTATCATATTTTTAAAAATTAATTTATTTTTTTTCTTTTTTTGTTTCTTTTTTTGGTCTTTCCTCGCCCTCCGACTTGACCTTCGTAGCCGAATCTACTTCGGCGGAGGAGGGTTCTTTTTTTGGCTCTTTTTTTTCTGAGGTTTTTTCTTTTTCTAACTCTTCGGTCGGTTCTTCCGGAGAAGTTTCTGATTTTACGTCTATTTTCCAGCCGGTAAGCTTGGCTGCCAATCTGACATTTTGGCCGTTCTTACCTATGGCCAAAGATAATTGGTCTTCCGGTACCAATGCTTGGGCGGTATTCTTTGCTCCGATTTTTACTGCGGAAACCTTAGCCGGAGCCAGGGAATTAGCAATAAATTTTTCTGGATTTTCCGCCCATTCAATCACGTCAATTTTTTCTCCGCCTAATTCGTTTATCACTGCCATTACTCTGGTTCCCCTTTGGCCCACTACTGAACCTATTGGGTCAATTCCTTTGTCAGTAGCTGATACCGCAATTTTTGACCTAGACCCGGCCTCTCTGGCAATTGATTTAATTTCTACCTGACCTGAAGAAATTTCAGGTACCTCTAATTCAAAAAGCTTGGAAACTAATTTTGGATAAACCCGAGAAACAAAAACTAAGGGACCCTTTGAGGTTTCCTCTACTTTTAATAAATAAACTTTCAGTCTTTGAGAAATTCTGTAAAATTCTCCTATAACCTGCTCCTCCAGAGGCAAAACGCCCACGGTTTTTCCAAGATTCAAATAAATCGTTTTTCCTTCAATCCGTTGAATAATCCCGGAAATAATTTCTCCTTCTTTTTTTCTAAATTCATCCAAAACCGTGTCTCTTTCCGCCTCTTTTATTCTTTGTAAAATCACTTGTTTGGCAGTCTGGGCGGCAATTCTGCCGTAATCTTCCTGGGTTTTTAAAAGAATTTTTAATTCTTCGCCAACTTTAATTTTAGAATCCGTTTTCTCGGCTTCCTCTATCATAATATGACGTTCCGGATTAAATTTTACTTTCTTTTCTTTCGGCTCTCCTTCTTTTTCTTCAAATTCTTCTTTATTTTCGGCCTTCATTTTTTCCAGCTCTTCGTCAGTAAGAAGCATTCCTTGGTCAACAACCAATTTAACCTGCCAAAATTTAACCTCGCCGGTTTTTTGATTAAGCTTGGCTTCAATTTTTTGTCCCTTCTGTCCGTAATCTTTTTTATAAGCCGCAGCTATTGCCTGCTCGATAATCTCAAATACTTTTTCTTCAGCAATGCCTTTTTCTTCGGCAATTTGAGCAATGGCGGAAGCAAAAATTTTAATATCCATATTTTAAAAAAGGTCCCCTTTCGCGGACAACCTTTAAATTTATATTAGTTTAGCAAAATAAAACATACTGGTCAACTTCTTAATAAATATTACATGAAAATCGAAGAGTGTTTATCTATCCGTAGTCCCGACACGGTCGGGACGAAGGAGGATCAAACAACTGCATTCTTAAAGTGTTTAATTTTTGCCTTTCTTGTTTCAAAATTAATGACAATAGACAAAACATCAACCTGCCATTTAATTTCAGAAAAAAGTTTTTTCTCTAAAATATAACTTTGGGCTGTTTTTATTATTTTTCTTTGTTTTTGATAATTAACTTTATCCTCGGGATTAAAATACTCGCCCTGATTTTTTCGAAAGGCTTGCCCTGCTTGTCCTGAATCGAATTGAAGGGAGCGAAGTCGAAGGGTCTTTACTTCAACAAAAATAATTACATCTTCTTTTTTGGTTATAAGGTCGATTTCTCCAATATTTAAACCTGTAACAAAACTTGGAGAATAATTTTTCTCCAAAATTTTATAACCTTTTTTCCTTAAATAATTTTCCGCAATTTTTTCTCCCAGAATTCCGATTTCTTTTGAAGACATGATATTATGGACCCGGCGGGAATTGAACCCGCATTCCTACAATGCGAATGTAGTGTTCTGCCGTTAAACTACAGGCCCGTTCTTGTCGGGGTGCTGGGAATTGAACCCAGACCGCAGAGTCCCGAACCCTGCATACTGCCGTTATACTACACCCCGATTTTTAAAATTTAAAAGTGAAGAAAATAATTTTAGTGACTATCCGCAGGCAAATTGCATGGTCAAGCACATAAATTTTTATGTGCTTGAATTTGTCGAGGAACTAAGCTTGCATCCCGCTGGGATGCAGAGCGTGTCTCTAAAATTATTTCCTGAACTACGTCACCCAATATTTCTTCTTTGTCATCTCATCTCTTTTCATTTCTATTTTTTCTCTTTCTTCTCTGGCTTTTTCGGTCAAGTTTTTTAATTCTTTTTCCGATAATTTTCCTAATTTTTCAGTTTCTTTTTTTAAAATTTCTTTTTTATTTTTATCCGGATTCTCCAAAACTTCGCCCAACAAAACATCAAGAATCATTCCGATTTTGGGACCCGGTTCGATTTTTAAAATTTCCATTATATCGTTGCCCGAAATTTTTAAATTCTTGACCGAAATCGAATCCTGGGCAGTTTTCTCAATAACATATTTTAAATAACGTAATTTATAAGGTTCCGCTTTCGGACAACCGGAGCCGATTCTATCGGACAATCTGACTTGCAATAATTCTTCCATATTTTCCGGCCCAACTTGTCTGACCAATCTTCTGACCGAGCTTTCACCGACTTCGTCCGGATGATAATAAAACAAATGATATCTTACCAGTTTTACGATTTTTTCAATATCTTTTTGGAAAACTTAAGGCAATCTAATATCTGACAAGTCATTTTAGCGCCTACTATTTCATGGTTATAAAAAGTAGAATTTTGCCCTTCTCCTTTTTTAACCCGGGGCTTTCCAATATCATGAAGCAAAGTTGCCATTCTTACATATTTATTAAAATTTTTCTTGGCCGCGTATCTCAAAGAAAGCAAAGAATGTTTATAAACTTCATAAACATGGTGTTTGTTTTGAGAAACCCCGTGTCCTTCTTCAAGTTCCGGAATAATATATTTTAAAAGATTTAATTCTCTCAACAATTCAACTCCTTGGTCCGCATTTTCCGACATAATAATTTTCATAAATTCATCCCTTATTCTTTCTTTGGATATGGCTTTTAATAAATGAGAATTATTATTTATGGCTTTTGCGGTCTCGGACTCTATCTCAAAACCTAAAGTCGTTGCAAATCTTACAGCCCTCATCATTCTTAAAGCATCTTCAGAAAATCGGTCTTGGGGACTGCCCACTGCCCGGATAATTTTATTTTTTAAATCTTTTTCTCCGTCAAAAGGGTCAATAATTTTTGTTTCTGATTTTTTATTTTCTCCGCCAACCCCCATTGCGATGGCATTTATGGTAAAATCTCTCCTGGACAAATCCTGTTCAATTCTTTGCGCCCAAATAACTTTATCGGGATGACGCTTGTCGCTATATTTTTCATCAATGCGATAAGGGGTAATTTCAACTTCTGCCAAGCTTTCATCTTTGGAACCGGTCAAAACAATCACCGTGCCGAATTTATTGTCGGAATAACTTTTTAAAAATATTTTTTTAATTTCTTCGGGTTTCGCATTGGTAGCTATGTCCCAATCTCGGGGCTTTATTTTTCTCCCTCCTTCGCTTTCGCTTCGACGGGCAAGCAAAAAATCGCGAACGCAGCCTCCAACAATATAGGCTTCAAACTCTTTATTTTCCAATTCTTTTATGATAGATTGGACTTCTTTAGGAATTTCCATTTCGTTTTCATCTTAATCTAGAAATTTATTTTTTTCAATCTTTTTTCTGAATCTTGCCGAAAATCAACACATCTGGTACAATATTATTGAGATTAAGCCCTCGTGGTGTAACGGACAACATCTTTGTCTTCGGAACAAAAGATAGGGGTTCGAATCCTCTCGAGGGCATTAAAAATATGAAAAATTTATTTAAAATTTCAAATTTGTTTATTTTATTTTTTTTCATAAGCTGGCTCTTTGTTCCTTCTATTATTTCAGCAACTAATAGTTATACAATTACAGATCGTTCCGTAGATCCTGCTAAAGTTTATAAAATCACCTATGACGGGCTGAACCCTTGCGGAAAATGTTGCGCTACAAACATCCTGTGGGCTGCTTCCGTGGTTGGAGAGTGTAACCAAAAAACAGCGGGCGGAGATCCAGTGCCAATAGGGACTCTAATTTCTCGCAAATGGATTCCTTGTACTATTTGTCATTTCTTTGTTATGGCGGATGGCATACTTGATTTAATTTTAATTAAAATTGTTCCTGCGATTGCTGTTTTAATATTTACGATTGGAGGGTTTTCTTTGTATCAAGCAGGACAAAATCCTCAAAAAACCAGTTTCGCAAAAAAAATTCTTACATCGGCGACAATAGGCCTTGTATTGATTTATGGATCATGGCTGATTATAAACACTATTCTTGTTTCTATTAAAGTAAGCGAATGGACCGGGCTGGTAGACAATCCCGCAACACCAGAAAAAGAAGGATGGTTTCAAGTTAAATGCGACATAAGAAGATTTTAACCGCCCTCATAACTCAACCGGTAGAGTAACTGCCTCTTAAGCAGTGAGTTGCAGGTTCGAGTCCTGCTGGGGGCATAAATTAAAATCAAAAGAAAGGTAAGACACCTTTTTTGTTTTTAATTTTTGAGGTAAAATAAAAAAATAAATTAAATAAAAAAATATGTTAAAAAAAGAAGACAAAGAAAAACTGATTAAAAAACATCAGCAGCACGAAAAAGATACCGGTTCTTCGGAAGTCCAGATAGCTTTGCTTAGCGAAGAGATAAGCGAGCTGTTGCTTCATTTGAAAAAAAATCCAAAAGATTTTCATTCAAAAAAAGGGCTTCTGAAAATGGTATCCAAAAGAAAAAGCCTTTTGGGCTACTTAAAAAAGGCTGATGAAAAAAAATACAATTCTTTAATTAAAAAAATAGGATTAAAGAAATAATTTTTCCGCTAAAAACGGAAATAAAAATATATGGCAATAAAACCGATTGAACAAAGAGTGGAAGCACTCATTGATGTTCAAAACCTTTATCATTCGGCTAAAAATCTTTACAAATCCAAGGTTAATTTCAGGGAAATTCTCAAAACAGCGATAGCCGGCCGGAAGTTTATCAGGGCTTTCGCTTATGTGGTAAAAACAAAAACAGGCGAAGAAAAACCTTTTTTTGAAGCCTTAACCAAGTTGGGAATTGAAATGAGAGTAAAAGATTTACAAGAATTTTACGACGGAATGAAAAAAGCCGATTGGGACGTCGGGATAGTTATTGACGCCGTAAGAACCGCCCAAAGCTTGGATGTAATTGTGCTCTGCTCGGGAGACGGGGATTTTTTTCCTTTAGTCGAATATTTAAAAAATCAGGGCAAAAGAGTTGAGGTTTTAGCTTTCGGTAAAACCACTTCCTCTAAATTAAAAGAAGCAGCCGATGAATTTATAGACCTGGATAAAACTCCCAGTAAATACTTATTAAAAGATTAAAAAAAATAAAAAATGGAAACTAAAAATTACAAATTAGAATTAGGGGGACGAGATTTAATCGTTCAAATTAGAAATTTAGCTGAAAAAGCCAACGGTGAAGTTTTAGTAAGATACGGCGATACTTTGGTTTTGGCAACCTGCGTTATGGCAAAATCAAAAAGCGACCAAATCGATTTTTTCCCGCTAAGCGTAAATTACGAAGAAAGATATTATGCGTCCGGAAAAATAAAGGGGTCGAGATATATGAAAAGAGAAGGAAAACCGTCCGATGAGGCAATTTTATCTTCCAGATTGATTGACCGTGTCATCAGGCCTTTGTTCCCCAACAATCTTTATCGAGAAATTCAAGTTATTACCACCTGCCTAGCCTGGGACGGAGAGAATAATCCCGATATGGTCAGCTTGATTGCCGCCTCCATAGCCCTTTCAATTTCCGATATCCCCTGGTCAGGCCCTATTGGCGCCATCAGAATAGGAAAAATAAACGATGGCTTTGTTTTAAACCCGACCTGTGGACAAAAAGAAGAATCAAAAATTGAATTAGTTTTAGCCGGCACCAAAAAAGATAATCGAGTTTTAATTAACATGATTGAGTGCCGGGCTGACGAGTCTGACGAAGAAACAATTTTAAAAGCAACCGAATTCGGAGAAGATTATCTTAAAAAATTAATAGATTTCCAAAAAGAAATTTCGACGCAATCGGGCAAAGAAAAAGTTTTAATTGAAAGCTTTAAAGATGAAAAACTGGAAAAAGAAGTCGGACATTGGCTTTCTGATAAATTAGAAAAAAATCTATATTCATCGCCCAATTCCTCACAAGAAGGTAGGATGAGCGACCTTAAAGAAGAACTGATTAATTTTGTAAAGGAGAAACACGAAGAACCGGAAAAAATCAGGCTTGCAAGTGAAATATTTTATAAAGAAATTGAAAATTTAGTCCATAAAAACATACTTGAAAAAGAAAAAAGAGTCGATGGCCGAAAATTAGACGAATTAAGGTTCATTGATGCTGAAGTCGGATTGGTGCCTAGAAGCCACGGCTGCGGTCTTTTTGTCCGAGGACAAACGAAAGCTCTCTCTATTTTAACCTTGGGAAGTCCGGGAGACCAACAATTGATTGAAGGGATGGAAATCGTGGGCAAAAAAAAATTCATGCATCATTATAATTTTCCCCCTTATTGCTCAGGCGAAGTAAAACCGATAAGAAGTCCCGGCCGGAGAGAAATAGGACACGGCATGTTGGCTGAAAAAGCCCTTTTCCCTCTTATCCCAAGTTTTGATGATTTTCCTTATACAATAAGAATAGTCTCTGAAATTCTTTCTTCCAACGGTTCCTCCTCGATGGCTTCGGTTTGTTCTTCTTCCTTGGCTTTAATGGATGCGGGAGTTCCGATAAAAAAACCCGCTGCAGGAATCGCGCTGGGATTAATGAGCGACGGAAAGGGTAACTACAAAATATTAACCGATATCCAAGGGCCCGAAGACCATTACGGCGATATGGACCTAAAAGTAGCCGGGACAAAAGAAGGAATTACTGCGATTCAGATGGACGTAAAAATTACAGGAATAAATAAACAAATTTTAGCCGAGGCTTTAGTCAGGGGAAAGTTAGCAAGATTGGAAATTTTAAAAAAAATTCAGGAAATTCTCCCTGCTCCCAGAGAAAGTCTTTCCTCTTGGGCCCCAAGAGTTTATGTTTTGCAAATAAATCCTGAAAAAATTGGGGACGTTATAGGCCCGGGCGGAAAAATAATAAGAAAAATCACCGAGGAATATGAAGTAAATATTGATATTGAAGAAGACGGAAAAATTTTTATAACAGCCGAGAAAGAAGAAAACGGCAAAAAAGCAACAGCTCTAATAAAAAACATGACCCGAGAAGTAAAAATAGGAGAAACCTTTGAGGGAAGAGTCAAAAAAATAATGGATTTCGGGGCTTTTGTAGAAATTTTCCCGGGCCAAGAAGGACTAATCCATATTTCCAAACTCAGGACAAAAATTCTAAAAGCCGGGGATTCAGTTTGGGTAAAAGTAACCAATGTTGATGACCAAGGAAGAGTTGATTTATCTTTGTTCAAGCCGTTAAAATAATAATTAAAATTTTATTTTAAAAAATTCTTTTAATAATGCTAAAAGAAGATTTTCAAGAAGAAAATAGCGAAGATATTGATTTTATAAAGATGAAGGACATTGTGACGATGAAGAAAGACATCGAAAAGATTAAGATTGAACAATCCCAAGAAGAATTAAAAAGAATGGCTGACTTGGGCACTACTAAAAGAAGAGATGAAGACCTTAAAAAAACCGCCATCAAAGATGAAAAAAGAAAAAAAATAGAGATGGAAGAAGAAAGACGGAAAGAGGAATTAGAAAAAAAACAAAAAGAAATAATAAAAAGACGGGAAGAACTAGGAAAAATTGAGAATGAAAAAAGACAAAAAGAGGAACTAAAAAAACAAGGAGCGATAAAAACCCAGGAAGAATTAAGAAAAAAAGAAGAAGAAAGAAGGATAGAAGAACAAAGAAATAAAGAAGAGCTTATTAGGCTGGAAAACGAAAAAAAACAACAAGAATTTTTGAAAAAACAAGCCGAGGAAAGAAAAAAAATCGAGGAATTTAAAAAACCCGAGGAAGAAATAAAAAAACAAGAAGAGGTTCTAAACAAGAGATTTAATGAAGAAAGAATAAAAATAGAAGAACAAAGGAAAAGAGAAGAAGAGGCTTGGAGAGAAAAAGAAAGAAAAAGACAGGAAGAATTGATAAAAAGAAATGAAGAAAGAAAGAAACAGGAAGAAGAAATAAAAAGAAAAGAAGCTGAAGAATTAAGAAAAAAACAGGAAGAAGGAGAAAAAAGAAAATCAAAAATATTTAAAAGAGAAGAACTCAAAAAAGAAAGGGTTCAAATCGAAGAAAAACTCGTTTTTTTGGCTTTGCAAAAACAAAAATTAGAAATAGCAAAGAATAATTTCTTAAATCAATTTGAAGAAATTAAAAAAAGACTGAAGCAAGTTTCAAGCAAAGAAGCCAAAACAGAAAAGGATGTAAAAGAATTGGACAAAAAAGGAAAGGAAGCCATTTCCATTGAAGAAAAACAGCAAATAGCCGTCCAAAGATGGCAATTTGATAAAGAAAGAAGAAAAATCGAAGAAAAAAGATGGGAAACGGAAGACAAAATGCAAAACACAGAAGACCAAATAAACAATTGCGAAAGAGAATCTGTTAAAATTTTAAAATTAGAAAAAGACCTCCAAGAAAGAAAAAATGAAATTATAAGGCAAGAAGAATTTTTAAACTTGGGAGACAAATTAAAAAAATTAGAAAAAAAGCTTGAAGAAACAACGAGGGAAAAAATTCCTTTGGAAGAAAAATTATCGGAAATAAAAAAGACAAAAGATAAAATTATTGCCTATTTAAAGGAGTTAACGACAAAAGAAGAAGAGATTGAAAATAAAATAAACGAGTTGGGAATAGACGAAGAAAGCGCCGTACTTTTTGACGAAAAAAGAAAAATTGAAAAAGAAAGATGGAAAGTGGAAGATGAAAGAGAAAAAATTGAAAAAAATAAATGGCATTTAAACGAAGGAAAACAAAAAATAGAAAAAGAAGAAAAAGAAATTGCCCTGCTTTATCAGGAATTATTGAAAAAATTAGAAAAATTAAAAAAAGAGCTGAAAGAAACTTACGATTTATTAGGAAAGGAGCCTGAAGGGCCCAAAGAGGATGAAAAAAAAGAATTGGAAAAAATAAAAGCAGAAGACGAAAGAAGAAGTCAAGAAGAAGAAAACAAAAAGCAAGAAGAATTAAAAAGAAAACAAGAAGAACAGCTTAAAAAACAAACCGAACAAGAAGAAGTAAAAAGCTTCGAAGAAGAGAGGGACGAAGAATTAAAAATCATCGGAGAAAGAGAAAAAATAAAACAAAAAGAAAAAAGACTTCAGGAAGAGTTGGACCTGTTAAAACAACCGTCTTATGAATCGGAAATTTTCAAAAAAGGAGCGGAAATTGAAAGAATCAAAAAAGAAATGGAGGAACAAGAAAGAATTCCCGAACCCCAAATTAAGGAAAAACCGAAGGAAAAAATAGAAAAAAAGGAAGTCTTAAAAAGAAAAGACTTGCCTAGAAAACATTCCTTGTTATATAAAATTATGATTAGGGTCTTTATAATTTTGCTTATCCTGAGTTTAATTATGTTTGTCCTGTTCTGGTACTGGGGCCTGAAAGAAAAACTTATTCCTTTTTTCTCTAACCTATCACAAATTAAAATATTGACTGAAGAAAAAATACAACCTACAACAAATGAAGAAACAACCGAAAAAACGCAACCGGCAACCGACAGCGAAGAAATAACTGAAAAAATAACTTTGGAAATTCCCGATTCCCTTTTTCCCATTGAAGAAAAACAAATATTTGAAGTGACAACAAAAGAAGAAATTAGAGAATATTTGGCTGATTCTCTTGGAGCAGAATGGAAAATTAATTCTTTCGTCAGGATTTTAATAGAGAATAAAGAAAAAAATCAAATAATCTCTTTAAAAGATTTTTTGGAAGCTTTCCAGATTAAAAACATTGAATCTTTTTATCAGGAAGTAGAAGAAAACTTCACTCTTTTTATTTTTATCAATGAAAAAAAAGAGCCAAGAATCGGTTTTGCGGTTAAAACGAAAGATGAAGAAGGTTTAAAAATTTTTCTAAAAAACTGGGAAAAAACAATGGAAATTGACTTTGATTCTTTTTTTGCTTTAATGGGAAAAAAAGAAAAAGCAATCTCTCTTGTTTTCAAAGAATCTTCCTATAAAAATTTAAGCTTCAGATATCAAGATTTTACCAAGGAAAATCTCGGCCTTTGCTATTTGGTTTCCAAGGATTTTTTTATCTTAACCAGCTCCGGAGAAACTCTTTTTAAAACGATTGACAAAATAAAAGATTAAATTATTATTAAAAAAATATGAACAAAATCTTCACGAAACAAATAAAAGAAATTTTAGAAAAAGAAAAAGAAACGATAGAAAAACAGCTTCAAAGTTTTGCCAATAAAGACACTAACCTAAGGGGCGACTGGGATACCCGCTTCCCGCGTTTTAGTGAAGAAACCGGGGGCTCAAGCATGGAAAGAGCTGCTGATGAAGTCGAGGAATACGGAAGATTATTGCCGATAGAATTCAGTCTTGAAAAAAAGCTTCAAGACATTAATTCGGCCTTAGAAAAAATTAAAAAAGGAAAGTACGGAATTTGTGAAAATTGCAAAAAATCAATTTCTATCGAAAGATTAAAAGCTTTTCCATCGGCTAAAAGCTGCGAAAAGTGCAAATAATTTTAAAAATTAAAACTTACGAACCCCCTTTTTTAAAAGAAAAATGGGGTTTGTTTTATTCTTACATTATATATAATAGACAAATATGTCATCGAAAGTTTATTCAGCAGCTATTATAGGGCTAGAAGCTCAAATTATAGAAGTGGAAACCGATGTTTCTTACGGACTCCGGTGTTTTGATATTGTCGGCCTTCCCGATAAAGCGGTGGAGGAATCAAAAGAAAGAGTGGGAGCTGCCATAAAAAGCTCTTATTTAAAATCGCCTCATCAACAACCCCATAGGGTTTTAGTTAATCTGGCTCCCGCTGACCTTAAAAAAGAGGGCTCTTTCTACGACCTTCCAATTGCTTTGGGATATTTATTAATTTCAAAACAAATAAAATTTAACCCTCAGAATAAAATTTTTGTCGGAGAATTGTCTTTGGACGGAAAATTAAGGCCGCTCAAGGGAGTTCTTTCTCTGGCGATGCTCGCTAAAAAAATAAACTTTGATGAAATTATTTTACCAAAACAAAATGCAAAAGAAGCGGGACTGATAAAAAACATTAAAGTAATCGGAGTTGAAAGTTTAAAAGAAACAATTGATTATCTGGAAGGGAAAAAGAATATTTCCCCTGCTTCTGAAAATTTTGAAAAAATTCTCAATCAACAAAATGATTCTTTTTCTAATTTAATTTTCATAAAAGGCCAGGAAAATGCAAAACGAGGATTGGAAATTGCCGCTGCCGGCAACCATAATCTTTTTATGGTAGGACCTCCGGGTACTGGTAAAACCTTGCTGGCTAAAGCCCTGCCTGAAATTTTACCGGCCTTAAGCTTTGAAGAGTCCCTGGAGGTTACTAAAATTTACAGCATCGCCGGATTGTTGCCGGAAGGAAAATCATTAATCCAAAAAAGGCCCTTCCGCTCCCCCCATCATACTTCTTCCGAGGTTGCTTTGTTGGGCGGCGGAAATCCGCCCTTGCCCGGAGAAATAACTCTTTCTCATCGCGGAATTCTTTTTCTGGATGAATTCCCCGAATTCCATCGCGACGTATTGGAAAGCTTGCGCCAACCCATTGAAGAAAAAATCATTACGGTATTGAGGGCTAAAAACCGTTTAACTTTTCCGGCTAACTTTACCTTAGTGGCGGCTTCCAACCCCTGTCCTTGCGGTAATTTAAATAATCCTGAAAAAATCTGCACCTGCACTTCTTCTCAAATCCAAAAATACAAAAGAAAAATGTCAGGCCCTCTTATGGACAGAATTGACGTTTTCGTAGAGGTACCCGCCGTAAAATATGAAAAACTGACCGAAGTTGACGATGAAAACTTTGTTGAACAAACCAAAAAAAGAGTTGAAATTGCCCGGCAAATCCAAAAACAAAGATTTAAATCAGAAAAGGAAAATATTATGACTAATAACGAAATGCCCCTTCCCCAAATTAAAAAATATTGCGAAACAGACAATAAGTCCCAATCTATCTTAAAAAAATATGTCAACTCCGGCCAGATTTCGGCCCGAGGTTATCATCGGGTTTTAAAAATGGCGAGAACCATAGCTGACTTGGAAGAAAAAGAAAAAATATCTTTTGATAATTTAATGGAGGCCTTAATGTATAGATTAAAAGAAGAAAATTAAAAAAACACTTAAAAAGTGTTTTTTGATTTCATTGGTAAATATTTTTTTACTTTGTAAAAGGATTGCTAGGAGAAATGCCGACTTCTGAGTCTAGGCCGAAATGAAGATGACAACCGCCGGGTCCCGCAGGAATGGTTTTCCCGCTATAACCAATGGAACCGATTATATCTCCTTGAGAAACCTTATCTCCTTGTTTTACTAAAATAACTTGCAAATGCCCGTAATGGGTAATTAAGCCGTTGGGATGAATAATTTTTATATAATTGCCCGCTCCTCCATTGTAACCATACTTAATTTTCAAAATTGTTCCTTCGGCTGCCGCTAAAACCGGCTTGCCGCAACTTTCCGAATGGTAAGCAAAATCAACAGCATTAAACCAATGAAGGCCTTGGGTGATTCTATAAGGAGAAAGAATTGGAGGTATAAAATAACTGGCAGCTAAGGGCGAGGCCGACTGAATTGGTTTTGGAATTGAAACTGGCGCCGGTTTTGTGCCATTGGGAATAATCAAAATATCACCGACATAAATTTCTCCTTCAGGGGTTAACTCGTTAAAAGCAATTATTTCTTCTTTATTTCCTTTATAAGTTTTGATTATTTGGTCTATGGTATCCCCCTTTTTTACATTATGAAAAATTCCGGAAACCGGCAAAATTATTAATTTTTGGCCCGATTTCAAGGTTGAACTTTTGTTTAAGCCGTTGGCCCAAAGAATAGTATTTACGGTAATATTAAAATCTTCGGCAATTGACCCGATTGTGTCCCCCGATTGAACGATATATTCTGTAATTTCTTTCTTGTCTTCCGTACTTTCCTCTCCAACTAAAACTCCAAGGGCTTTTGAAGAAATAATCTGGGAACAGGAGACTCCGAAAATACTATTTTCCTGAACTAAAGATAAATTAGGCGACTCAATGGTCTTGGTCGATTTTTCCAAAAATAATCTGTTATCAAAACCGGAAACTAACCCTTTGTCTTTTTTAAAGGATTTAGAAAATGAGACATAAAACATTCCGACTCCCAAAATAATCGCTATAAGCGCTATGACCCCCAAGAAGGGGGCTTTTTTAAGCTTTCTGTGCATCTGCTTTTTAAAATATCTGATTTAGCCATTTCCGTCAAGTATTTTTTCCACAGAAATTGCACAACTTTAAAACCAAGATATCCACATCTTCAAAAATAGTATTTATTAAGCAAAAAAGTTAAAATTAATGAAAATATGAATAAAAATTTATTTTTTAAACTATTAATTATTTTTGTTTTTTTAGCAGGATTGCTTGTTTTAATCCCAAAGGTTAGGGCTGGCTGCGGAGACCCATGCACTACTCTTCCAAAGCCAGACGACACTACTTCTTCAGGATGTGACAATAGCACTTATTATCGATGCCAATCAAATAATGATTGCACTGATACCAGCAATAACGTTGAAAGGCAAACTAATTCAGGTTATCAAAAAACTCGTAGCGTAGATTGTGTAGATGTCGGAGGAGGAAATTTCATATGGGTATGCGGCGGTTGGAGTGGCTGCGGAGGAGGAAGCTCGTTAACCAATATATGGAAAGATTGTGCGGATTATCAAATTTGTATAGGAAATACCAGTTGGCAAGCTCCTGACGATGATTATTGTGAATGCAAGGGCGAATGCTTGTCAGATCCAACAAGCCCTCATTTAGAGTCAGGAACTGGAATTGTCCCCAATACAAATGTTCGTCTTCCTATAAAACTTGCCTGGAATAAGGTTCCGGGAGCCAACTCTTACTGGCACAGAGCCTGGAAAGCAGACCCGCCCACAACTACTTCTTGGATACTGTCTCAAGCTACCAGTTCCGGATTTATTAGCAATAACGGCCCTTTAGCCACAAACTCCGGCGTTCTGGCAAATCAAACCTGGGTAATTCCCGCAAGCGGAAACACAACTCCCTGTTTTTTAAAGCTGCCCGTCAATACTACTTTTACTCAGTCCACTTCAACCAGATGGAAAATCATGCCTTGTTGTAACGCCGATGGAACTGAATGCAAAACGTGGGACGCTGTCTCAACCTCTTCTTTCGAATTAAGCTTAGCTCCCCAACCCGTATCGCCGCCGGACCCGGATTGGAACAACACAACTGAAATGTTTTTAGATGCTTTGGTGCCAGTTACCCTTGAATGGTGCAATGTCAAAGAAGCTGATTACTATGAGGTCCAACCATACATCTTAGAGGGTGGAGTAGAAACTCTCCATGGAGATCCTATTGAAATTGAACCTTCCAATCCTTATATATACGCAATTTCTTTTTATGAAGACCTCGACGCTTTTTTTAATGTTGATAAAACCTACAGATGGGAGGTTTCTACTTGTTGGGAAAAAGAAGGACTTGGAGTGTGCACTACCAGCCAAAAATGGGGATTTAAAACCAGCCCTGCTACGCCTGGCGTAGTTACCTTAGTCTCTCCTCCCAATAATTCATTGCCAAGCAGTTCAATAAATGTTCCTGTTAATCTTATATGGACAAGAGCAATGGGGTTTAACTCTTTTTTTTATAAAACAACAAAATTAAGCGACGGAAGCGTAATCCAAGGAACAACCTCGGGAGCTGGAGCTGTTTTAGATTTAAACTTAAACCAAGTATATAGCTGGACAGTCAACCCCTGCACAGACAATAAATGCCAAGCCTGCACGGGTTGGCTAGCCCCTTGGCAATTCAGAACAACCGGAAGAACTCCGGAATTAAAAAAACCGGATAATGCAATGACTGATATTGTTTTGCCGGTTAGGCTTGATTGGGAAGATATCGCCGGGGCTGGTTTTTATAAAATAGAATTAACCATAGCCCCTTTTGTTATGGGCAGTATAGTCTGGACCGGAACCACTTCGGCTTCTGACCTTATTTTAGATTATCCCGCCCTGGGAACCTCGACTTGGTATTGGTGGAGAGTCAGAACTTGCGCCAATAATGGAAGGTGCGGACTTCCTAACCAGGCTCTTCTTGACCCTAAACTTCGAAATTTTAAAACCTTTAATATCAGCACCCCGACCCTTACTTATCCTGTTGGCGGCCAATTAGTCGAAACATCCGGAAATATAAATTTTTCCTGGAACTCAGTAATCGGAGCAAAAAAATATCATTATATAATAACTTTCAACGGAGAGGAACTTTTTAACCAAATAGTTTCTTCTAATTACGCCTCTTATGCTTCGTGGGACTTTTCTGAAAACGGAACTTATTCCTGGAAAGTGGAGGCCTGCTTAGATGTAAATTGTAATGCAAGCGGAGGCTGGAGCGCGGAGGAAAATTTTGTTTTAAGCCTGACTACTCCTCCCGAAGCTAAGGGCGGTTTAGTGCCTTGCGGTAAAAAATATGACAACCCCGATACTCCTTTTAACGAAAGGGAGTCCTGCCAAATAATACATATTTTCTTGCTTCTTAGAAATATTTTAGATTTTGCTCTTTGGAAAATAGCAACGATTTTTATCATTTTGATACTTCTGGCCGTCGCCGGGTTATTCTTTATTTCAAAAGGAGAAACCACGATTATGTCTCAGGTAAAATCAGTATTTAAAGCTACTCTGATAGGATATGCCGTTATTTTCGGAGCTTGGCTTTTAATAAATCTTCTTTTGGCATTCGTGGGATATAAATTCGAATTTTTTGGTCAATGGTGGGATATCCCCTTATGATAAAAATTGAAAATGAAAAGTTTTCTTAAAAATATATTGCTTATTTTATTAGCCGTCGGATTTATTTTTTTGCTTACTTTTTTCTTCCTAAAAGAAACTTTGTTTCCCAAAGATTTTTTTTCCCAAAAAAACATCCAACAAATAGAATCTTTAGTTTCCGAAGAAAAAGATTTTCCGAAAAAAGAATTTATCACCCCCGATGAAAAATTAAAATTTGTTTACCCTTCAAACTGGGTAGAGGCGACAGATACAAAAAACTTCCAAGAAGGAATTCCAAAAGAAGCCCGAGAAAAATATAAATTTAAAAACTTATTTTTAGCTTCAAGAATTAAAAATGATATTTTTTACGGCTTAACGGTAACCGAGGGGTTTTTTGATTTAAAAAATACGCCCCAAGAAATAATTGATATAATGAAAGAAATAAACGACAAAGAAGGGATTACAACGGAAATTATTGAAATCGAAACTAAGGAAAAGGAGGCTTTTTTCAGGGCCCTTTATGCAAAAAAAAGTTCTCCTAATAATATTTTTTACTCAAAAGAAAAAATATTGTTGGTTGACTACGACCAAAACAATAAAAAAGCTTATTTTATTTCTTTTGTTTTTTCAAGGGAAAATAAAAATGAAAAAATAGAAAAAGAAATTAATGAAATATTGGAGTCTATTCAATTGATTAAATAAATAAGTTATAATAAAATAATGAAAAATTTTTTGAAAAAAAATAAAAAGATTTTACTGATATCTTTTTTAGTTGCCATTATTTTATCCGGCGCTTTTTTTGAAACAACGCAAGCATTAGAAACTGACTGGCCGGAAGCGCCCGGAGGAAAAACACTGACAACAACCAGCAATTTAGTTGATTTTACCGAATACGTGTACAGATGGGCAATCTTATTGGGAGGACTGGCTGCTTTTTTTGCTTTAATTTTTGGAGGATTCAAATATTTAACTTCAGTAGGCGACCCGATAAAAATGAAAGAGGGCCAAGACAGAATAAGAGACGCTCTTATCGGCCTTGTCTTACTTTTGTCGTCCTTTATCATCTTAAACACCTTAAATCCGGAGTTAACAACCATAACCCTTCCCACAACAACTGTTCCTTTTCTCAACACTTCTTTGTGGTCAGCTCCTAATTATGAAAAGCCTTGCGTATGGGTAAGGCTTTATCATTTTGCAAACTATCAAGAGGATTTGCTTAATCCTTCGCTTGATTTCTTTGCTCCCGGAGATATAGATCCGTCGGACCCTTGTAAAGATTTTGGAGTTTCGGTCTGGGGATTGTTCGGCTGGGGAGCGTTGACGCCGCCAAAGTCAATTCAAATAGAAGGAGCATGCCAATTAAATCTTTATAAAGACCCTGGCTGTGCAGGAGAATTCACTGCCATATCAAAGAGCCAATCAACCCTTGGTTGGATGTCTTTAGACCACGTGCACTCAGTTAGGATTACTGATTTTTCTCCCCCAGGAACTCCCTTGGTTAAAAATGTAACCCCAACAGCAGGAGCTCCCCAACAAAACACAGACCAAACCTGCAATGTTGTTTTCAACGGAGAGGTCACTGATATGAAAAGAAATGATAAGGTTGATGTTTTTTTTGAATACGGAAAAGACCCAATATATCTTGACCAACAACTTCCCCGGCCTCCCGCCCCAAGAGAACAAAAATTTATCGACAACGCGAACCCCGTTCCTTTCAGTATTGCCACCAGCAGTCTTGCCACTTCATCTCTTTATTATTATCGAGCCGCTGCTTTCGGAGGAGCCCTTGGCTTTGCTTCTCCTTTGGCAACCTTTACGCTTGATTTAAACTGCAACTTAATTCCCGGCCCAATTTTTTAAAAAATGGCTAAAATTAAAAAATATAAAATAATCTTACTTGTTTGTCTTGTTTTTACGGGATTCTTTATTTTTTCTAATCAAGCCAAGGCAATAATTGGAACCGGAATTTTTGATTATGTTGACACGGTTTTGAATGCCCTTGATTTTATAGACCAACAGATTCTGGGCTTGTTGGTAAAACTCATTTTGCTCGCTTTTGCATCTTCAGGTTTTGTCGTTTTGTCCGCTCATCTTTTTCAATGGGCAATCAGTATTCCTGTTAATATAAGCAATCCCACGGTTTGGGCAGGATGGACTTTCGTCTCGGGACTGGTTAACATCTTTTTTGTTTTGTCTATTATCTTCATTGCCTTGGGTTATATTTTAAAAATTGAAAGCCTGCAGTCTAAAAAATCTTTTGTCAGATTAGTTATTGTTATTTTGTTGGTTAATTTTAGCTTGCTTATAGTGGGAATTTTTACTGACATTGCCCAGTTCTTTATGAACACTTTTATTCAAGCTTTCGGAACCGACTTTGTCAGCGCGGCTCTCCGTCCCTTACAATCAAGCTTTAGCGCAATAATAAATGTTATGCTGGTAACCGTTACTGCCTATGTTGCCAGCGCTTTTACAGCTTTTGGAAGCATCTTCTCTCTTGCCATTCTTCTTACCCAAACTTTTATGGGAAGTTTGTTGGGCGATATTTTTTCTATGGTCGTACTGATCGCAATGAATTTGGTCTTAGGAGCTATTTATTTTATCTATTTTATTCTTTTCTTAATAAGAATCGCCGCGCTTTGGCTTTTGTCTATTTTTGCTCCTTTGGCTTTTTTCTGCTTAATTTTTCCTCAAACTGAAAAATATTTTAAAAAATGGCTTACTTTTGTCGTACAATGGGCTTTTTTAGGCGTGGTGGCTTTATTTTTAACCGGATTAATAACAACTTTATATACTCAATCTTTTGTAGTCAGGCCGGGAAACATAGATCTTTCGGCTGCCAGCGGACTTCCTTCTTTCAGGCTGCCTGACTCCACTTTTGATTATTTATTTTTACTTTGCTTCCTGGCTGTTGCTTTTCACATTACCAAAAAATACGTTCCTGCCGGCGCTGATGTCGCAATTTCAAAATTGGAAGGCGCCTACAAGGGAATGGGAGGTTTTGCTGGAATAATGAAAAAAGCTAAAAAGGCGGGAGGTAAGGTCACTAGGGCGGCTGGTCATACTAAAACCGGCGAAAAAATGCAATCAAGAATGCAACAATGGTCTACGCAAAAAGGAGGTGCCAAAAGCGGCGGTCTGGTAAATAAAAGCTGGAAAAGCAAGATGGGAAGAGCTTACCTAAATAGCACTAAAGAGATGGATAAAGGAGCTTATAACGAAGCTTACCAACAAGCCTCCAAAGAACAAGACTCTGATAAAAACGTTGAAGCATATCTGAAAACTAATCCTGTTGATGCGGCTAAAAGGAGTGCTATTTTACAGAGCATGATGGAACAAAAACAAACAGGTGGCATAGATAAACTGGTTAAAGACAAGGACGGAAATGTAACAGCCCAGGGCAAGCTGGAACTGACAAAAGCTTATGACCAATTAGGGCTTATGGGTAAAAAAGAAGAACAGAAAAATATGGAAAGGGCTTTTACAAAAGATATGCCTGAAGAATTCGGAGTTATTCAGGGAAGAAGAGGAACTTATACAAAAGAACAAATGGAAAAAGATGGATTTAAGTCTTATGGAGAAAAAATTATCAAAGAAGCTAAAGACGATAATGAAATCAAATCCCTTCAAAAAGGCTGGCATTCAGATAAAGACCTTATGGAGGCTGCCCACAAGTTCTGGGCCGGGCCTCAAATTTCAGAGGCAGCTAAAAAATTCGGCCAAGGATTTGTATCTGACTTTGAGGCGGGAAAACACGATGCAGTTCACAATGGCAATTCAGATTGGTATTATGAAATTGATGAAAAAACCGGGCAACCAAGAAACTCTCGATTGCCTGGCTATTTAGCCAGCAACACTGCTCAAGAAGCAGGTTTCACTCCAATTGAAGGATTAAATATTAAGGACAAGATTAAAAAAAGAAATGATAAAATGAGAAAAGACCAAGAAAAATGGAAAAACTCGAAAAGCACTCCACAAAACATGTCTGGTGCCACAAAGTCTTCCCCTGAAGCTACTGAAACAGAACCTAGGTCTATTAGACAAGTTCTGCGAGAAAGACAAACGCCGCCGCCGGTACCGCCGATAGCAGGAATGCAACACGAGGAAGACGTCGGTTGGACAACTGGTAAGCCTGAAAGCATCAGGGAACATCAAAAAAGAATGAGAGAAGAAGAGGAAATAATAAGGAAAAAAAGAAGAGAAGAAGAAAATATGGTAATTAAAAAAAGAAGAGAAGAAGAAGCAGCGGCAAGGAAAAAAAGAAAAGAAGACGAAAATTGGATAAAAAAACAAGGAAGAAAATAAAAAAAGTGAAATAAATGGAAAATAAAACAAACTAAAAATAAAAAAGAGGGATTAATTTAATATTAGAAATTAATCCCTTTTTTGTTTACTGTCGATTTATTCGTTTTCTTCTTCGTCTTCGTCTTTCTTTTTGGTTTTTTCTTTACTGGTTCTGACTTTGTCTTCTACGATAGCTATGATATTGGGCGTTATTCCCTGACTTTGACCGTCTTTGCCTTTGCTTCCTTCTAATCCCCGGAAGGTATTGATATTTTTACCGGCCATTTTAAGTTGGGTTTGGACAACGTCTGACGCTTCTCCAGGACTTAAACCGAGGGCTATAAACTTTCTTACCTGCTCCTCTAGAAAATTCATTTGAATGGTGTCTCCCTGCCTTTTTTGCCTTTCTCTTTCCAGACTGTCAGCTTCCTTTTTCATAGAACTATTTTTCGGCAAATCTATTTGTCCTATGTTTAATCTGCATATTCTTATGCCTAAGTCTGACACATCTCTGGCTCCTGAAATTCGAATTTCCCGTTCAATCTTTCTTTGTCTTTTAGCTTTTTCTTTTTCATCTTTTGCCCCGTTAATATCAGCTCCTGTAAGCTTCTCCAATAGCACCCTTTTTATTTCTGTCGCACTGAAAGTATATTCTTCCCAATCGTGTTTCCCGCCTAAAATTCTTAACTCTTCTGCAATTTGGTCTTGGATAATGTTTATAACGCCCTCTGCTTCTCCACTATTCAAATAAGATTTAAGCCTTTCCCCGGCATCCTTGCCTTTGTAGTCCGGAATAAAAGTTAAAGAAACATCTACTTCAACCAATGCTCCTGACCTAGACGGCAATTTAGAGTCCTTTTCTTCTTCTTTCGCCTTGGTCCTTATGTCCGAGAAAGTAAAATCTTTGTCGATTTTTTGAACTTTTATTAAAGTAACTGTGTAGTTAAAGGGAAAGTAATCGGCAATCAATATCCATCCTTCTTTTTTTACTATTTTAACCTTCCTTTTTCCCCAGATTACTCCTAGTCCAACATAAGGGGGCCTGTAAGAAATAAATCCCCAAGACTTGTAGATATATCTGATTTCAAGCGCTATTAATACGATAATCAGAACAAGAAAAGCTAAGTCTCTAAGCGGAAAATCGATAAATAATATATATGCTGAAGTTGGCAAAATCGCGGTTATTGCGTTTATTGCCAGATATCCTATTGTCGGAAATAATATCCACCAAAGAATAATCGCAGCACTTAAACCTATTTCAGTTAATGTTCTCCGCTGTTTTTCCTCTTTAATGTCTTCTTCAATGTCTTCGTCGGTTATTTCCGTTTCAGCTTCTTTTTTTGCTTCTTCTGATTTATCATTTTCATCCATTCGCATCACTCCTTTATTTTATTTTAAATCAACCTGAAATTATTCAGGCGCTAAGAACATTTTAATCCTCTTAGCTCTTCTATGATTATGCATGAAAATTATTATTTGTCAATATTCTTTACTCTTCTTTAGTCTGTGTGGTAAAATAAATAAAAGTAATTTTTTTAAATTTATGCCCAAAGACTATACTCCCAACCAGTTTTGGAAACTTTTTGAAAATCTTCCGTCTGACCTTCAAGATGCTGTTTTTTCCGAAAAAACCGCTGATGATGTTTATGAAATTTGTGAGCATAACGACATAGAAGAAGTTTCCAAACTGGCAAAAATTGTCGGTCGGGTTTTACTTGGAGTTTCAGAGCCGGAAAAACTGCCGGAAACCTTGCAACAAGAGTTCGGTTTCGAAAAAGAAAAAGCTGAAAAAGTCAGCAAAGAAATTGAAAGATTTATTTTATATCCTCTCGAATTAAGTTTATCCAATTTATACGAAAAAACCGCTCCGAAAGAAAAACCAACCGAGACTGGAGTTCGTTCTTCAACAGAAAAAAAAGAGGTAGAACTCGTTAACGCGACCGAAAAAAAATCGGCTGGCACGAGTAAAAAAAAAGACGGTTATAGAGAATCAATCGAAGAAGAAGAATAAAAAAATCTAAAATAAATAAATGGAATTCACTGTCCCCCAATTTATTGAATACGAAGCTAAAGTAATCGGCCCTTTCAGTTTCAAGCAATTCATTGTCGTGGCCATAGCCGGCATTGTTTGTTTTGCCGCTGTTTTAAAAACACCTTTTTATATTTACGTACCGGTTATAATTTTTGTCGGAGGGGGTTCTATGGCTCTGGTTTTTTTAAAAATTGGCGGGCTTCATCCTTTATCTGTTCTGAAAAATTTTTTCTTTTTTAACTTATCTCCTAAAGTTTATATCTGGCAAAAAAAGATAATGGCTCCCAAAATAGTTATCAGGCAAGAAAGAATAAAAGAAAAAAAAGAGGAGGATACTACTCCTAAAATTATTAAAAAAAGCAGGTTAAAAGAATTAGCCACTCAAGTAGAAACAAAAAATTAACATGGATAAAAAAAATATTTCCACGCAACAATTTTTAGAAGTAGATGAAATCAAAGAAGGAATAATGATTCTAAAGAGCAAGGCCATGAGGGGTGTTTTAATGGTTTCTTCTTTAAACTTCGCTTTAAAAGAAGAAGAGGAACAAAATGCTACGATTTATCAATTTCAGGATTTTTTGAATTCGCTGGATTTTTCTTTACAAATTATCGTCCAATCCAGAAAGTTAAACATCACCGGTTACTTGGAAAAAATGAAAGACCTGGAAATAAAACAAAAAAACGAATTATTAAAAATCCAAACTGCCGAATATCGAAAGTTCATTGAAGATTTAATATTAAGGAGCTCCATAATGAGTAAAAATTTTTTTGTCGTTGTGCCTTTCTCTCTTGTCGAGACTCAAAGTTCTAAAAAAACCGGCTTTCTTTCAAAAACACCGACTCTAACCCTCACGGAAGACGTTTTTCAAAGAACCAAAGTTCAGCTTTGGCAAAGAATGGAATTTATTTCTTTAGGATTAAGAAGGTGCGGACTGCAATCTTCTCCTTTAAACAGCGCCGAACTAATTGAATTATTATGGGGGTTGCATCATCCGGAAGAGGCCGAACTTGGTTATTATCCGGAAATTCCGCCAGAAATAATTAAATAAGCCGGTCAATAAATAAAAATCAAAATGTCTTTTTTTAAAAAAACAAAGCAAAACATAGAGCCAAGCGAACGGGAAAAAATCGTCGAGCATTCCAGGATAGACTTAAAAGATATTGTTTCTCCGGCTTCAATAGCCATAAATTACGATTCCATCAATTTTGGGAAAAGGCTGTCCAAGTCTTTTTTTATATTTTCATATCCAAGGTATATCAACACTGGATGGCTATCTCCTATTATTAATTTAAGCGACCGGCTAGATGTTGCTATTTTCATCCATCCGATAGAAACAGGCCCTGAATTAAGAAAATTAAGAAAAAAAGTAACTGAAGTTCAGGCAGAAATTTCTGAAAAAGAAGAAAAAGGGTATATAAAAGACCCTGCCCTGGAAATTGCTTATCAGGACTTGGAATCCTTAAGAGAAAGGCTTCAAACTGCCCAAGAAAGGATGGCGAAGCTTGGAGTTTATATTACAATTTATGGCGAAAACGAAGAAGAATTAAAAAGAATAGAAACTACGTTGCGTTCTATTTTAGAGTCAAGATTAATTTACATTAAACCGGCTAACTATCAACAAAAAGAAGGTTTTTTAACTTGCGCACCATACGGTTTAGATAAAATGCAAATTTACACTCCCATGAACACGGGACCCTTGTCCAGTGTTTTTCCTTTTATTTCTTTTGATTTAAGCTCAAACGACGGCGTACTTTATGGAATAAATAAACACAACAATTCCCTTATCTTGTTTGACCGTTTTTCTTTGGCCAACGGGAACGAAGTAATTTTTGGAACGTCCGGCGGAGGAAAATCTTATACAATTAAATTAGAAGTTTTGAGGTCTTTAATGCAGGGAGTTGATGTTATTATTATTGACCCGGAAAATGAATATAGGTCCTTGGCTGAAGCTGTTGGAGGCCGCTTTTTTAACATTTCCTTGTCTTCTGATAATCATATAAATCCTTTTGATCTCCCGTTATTGCAAGCCGATGACAACCCGGATGATGTTTTAAGGTCAAACATCATCAATTTGGTCGGACTTTTGAGAATTATGCTCGGTGGTTTAACTCCTGAAGAAGATGCGATTATAGACCAGGCTCTTGCTGAAACCTATGCCGCAAAAGATATTACTCCGGAAACCGACCACAGGACATGGCAAGAAGCAATTCCTTTGATGCAAGATTTGGAAGCAGTTTTGGAGGGCATGGAAGGAGCCGAATCTTTAGTTAGAAGAATAAGAAAATTCACCAAGGGAACCTATGCTGACTTTTTCAACAACCGTACCAATATTTCCATGGAAGGAAATCTGGTTGTTTTTGGAATTAGAGACATAGAAGAAGAGCTGCGGCCGATAGCCATGTTTATTGTAATGCGTTATATTTGGAATAAAGTCAGGTCTGAGCTTAAAAAAAGAATTTTAGTGGTTGATGAGGCTTGGTGGATAATGCAAAAAGAAGATGGCGCTTCTTTCTTGTTTGGATTAGTTAAAAGAGCGAGAAAATATTGGTTGGGGGTTACTACTGTCACCCAAGATGTGGCTGATTTTATGAAATCAACCTACGGCCAGCCGATTATCACCAATTCCGCTATGCAATTCATAATGAAACAATCTACGGCTACTATAGAAGTAGTTCAAAAAACGTTTGGCCTGACCGAAGAAGAAAAATATCTTTTATTAGAGTCGGCTGTGGGAGAAGGGTTATTTTTCGCCGGCCCAAAACATGTAGCAATAAAAGTGATTGCTTCTTATGCTGAAGACCAATTTATTACTACCTCTCCCGAAGAATTGACGAAAATAAAAAAAGCCAAGGAATCCCTGGCTGAAGAACAAGAAGAATAAAAAAAATAATTTTAAGGATAGGGCCTGATTACTATTTTTCTTTCCGGCTCCTCGCCGATGCTTTCGGTGGTAATATTTTTTATTTCAGCTAACTCTAAGTGAACTATTCTCCTTTCGTAAGCTGGCATTGGGGTCAGAATTTTTTCTTTTTTACTAGAAACAACTTCGTCAGCAGCAGCCCTTGCCAGTTCTTTAAGATACTCAACTTTTTTCTTTTTATAATCATTAATATCTAAGTCAATAAAAATATCTTCTTTGATTATTCTTTTAATGATAATTTTTAAAATCCGCTGAATCTCAATTAAGGTTTGCCCTCTTTCTCCAATTAAAATTTGCGGGTTTTCCGTTTTAATATCAATAGGAATGGTTTTGTCTTTTCGGGGGCTTATTTCAACCTCAACAGGAATTGTCATTTTTTCAAAAAAACCCTGGATAATATTTTTAATTTTTTGAATCTCCTGATTGATAATCATTTTTCGGCTTAAAAATTAAGTATTGTTGAATTATTGAAAACAAACTGGTAGTTAACCAATAAATGCCAATGGCTGAGGGAAGTTTCCACAAGAAAACAACGGTGATTAAAGGAAACAAATACAACATTTCTTTCTGCATTATCTGTGAAAAATCTGATTTATCTTTACCGGGCTTGTTTTTAGGACTTACCATTTTTACTTGAAAAAACTGGGCAATCCCCGACAAAACAGCCAGAATTTTAGAAGGCTCTGTTAAAGGAATTAATCCTAAAAACATTGGCCGAACGTCTAAATTATTTGCAAAGTCTTTAAAAACCAAAAACAAAGCCATTAGAATAGGCAGTTGAATCAACATTGGAAGGCAGCCCGAAAAAGGATTGATTTTCTCTTGACGGTAAAGGTCCATTATAGCTTTCCCTTGTTTTTCTTTATCGTCTTTAAATCTGGATTGGATTTCTTGAATTTTCGGCTGAAGCTTTTGGAGGGCTTTTTGGGATTGAATTGATTTTGTATTTAAAGGATAAATCAAAAGGCGGATAGCACAGGTCAAAACAATAATCGCTATTCCTAAATCATTCCCGGGCAAATTTTGAGAAAGCCAAAGCAAAGCACCAAATAATGGTTTGTAAAAAATAATATTGAAAATTAATCCTATGTTCATTTTTTTATAATTTAAGGAAGGTCTACTCCTCCCGGATTAAAACGATGGCACTTTAAAATTCTTTTTATTCCTAAAAAAGTTCCCTTTATTGCTCCGTATTTTTTAATCGCTAAAAACGAGTATTCAGAACAGCTCGGATAGAAACGGCAAACTTTTGGAAATAACGGAGAAAAATATTTTTGATAAAAACAAATTGTTTTTAAAAAAACTTTTTTAATCATTCCAATACTTTTATTTTTTTCAAAAGATTAACCAGCTCTTCTTCGATTTCCAAAAAATTTTTCCGCTCAGCTCCTTTTTTGGCCATAACAACAATGTCTAATCCTTTTTTAATAAAATTTTTCCTGTTCGTTACTGCCGCCCTCATTCTTCTTTTGGTTTTGTTTCTAATAACGGCTTTCTTGCTGACCTTTTGAGACACTATAAAACCAAATCTGCTTTCTTTTAAGTCGTTGTTTTTTATTTTTAAAAACAAAAAAAATCCTTCGATTCCTTTCCCTTTTTTAAAAACTTCGTCAAAGTCTTTTTTCTTTTTTAGTCTATTTTTTAAAGGCAACATTAAATTAAACAGCTAATCTTTTTCTGTGTTTTTTTCTCCGTTTGGAAAGAACCCTCCTGCCGCCAAATTTTTTCATTCTTTTTCTGAACCCATGGGTTCTTTTTCTTTTTTTCTTTTTGGGATTATAAGTAAAACTCATAATTTTAATTTAAATTTAAAAAATTAAAATTTGATTTTAATTTTAAATCTAAAATCAGTATATCCTCGATTTTAAAGTTAGTCAATTCTAAAAATTTTCACAACTTGTCCCCAGCTTTTAAACAACTCCTTGCTTTTCCCTTACAACAGTAAGGTCATTTGACAGGAGATATAATCCCTATAATATAACCTTAGAACTATAATTTTAAAGTTTTAAAAAATTATGACCAAAGAAGAACTTTGGCAAGCTGTTTTAGCTCAAATCCAATTTAACATTTCCAAAGCTAATTTTGCAACATGGTTTAGAAACACGGAAATTTTAGAAGAAAAAGAAGGAAAGCTTTTGGTCTCGGTCCCTAATGCTTTTTCTAAAGAATGGCTGGAGCAAAAATACAATAAATTTGTTTTAAAAACCCTGCATGATTTAAATGAAGGAATCAAAGAGGTTGAATACATTATTAATAGAACCGGAGGCCAAGTAGAAAAACAAAAAAAATATTTTTCAACTCCTCAAAGCGTTCCTCAGTTAGAATTTGAAGAATTAAAAGTAAGCAAAGAAACCAACTTAAATCCTAAGTATACTTTTGAAAATTTTATAGTCGGACCCTTCAATGAAATGGCTCAAGCGGCAGGCTGGGCTATTTCTGAAAACCCAGGGGCTATTTATAATCCCCTTTTTGTTTACGGAGGAGTAGGGTTAGGAAAAACCCATCTTATCCAGGCAATCGGAAATAAAATTTCTGAAAATTTTCCTGATAAAAAAATAAAATATGCTTCTTCGGAAAAATTTATTACCGGAATTGTAGGCGCCATTAAAAACGGCAGCATAGAAAGCTTTAAACAAGAGAATCAAAAAATTGACGTTTTAATTATCGATGACATTCAATTTTTAGCCGGAAAAGAAAAAACTCAGGAAGAGTTTTTCCATTTATTTAATGCTCTTTATGAAAAAAATAAACAAATCGTTTTATCTTCGGACCGATTCCCAAAAGCAATTCCGGCGCTTGAAGAAAGACTGAGGTCAAGATTTGAAGGAGGAATGATTGCCGACATCGGGCATCCGGATTATGAAACTCGTTTGGCTATTTTAAAAATAAAAAGTAAGCAGAAAGAGGTGGAATTTTCCGACAAAGTTTTGGAATTTATCGCTTCAAACGTCCAAACCAATATTAGAGAAATAGAAGGAGCTCTAAACCGACTCATCGCCTGCCAAAGATTAAATGGAAAAATCCCTGACCTGGAAACGGCAAAAAATCTTTTAAAAAACATCATTAAAGCCCCGCCCAGAGTCATAAGCTCCGATCAATTAATTAAGGCCGTTGCTGATTTTTATAATTTAAAAGAAGAGGATATTTTAAACAACTCCAGAAGAAAAGAAATAGTAAGACCAAGGCAAGTTGTTATGTATCTTTTAAGGGAAGAATTAAAATGTTCCTTTCCTACCATAGGAAGAAAGCTGGGAGGGAAAGACCACACCACTATTATTTACGGTTGTGAAAAAATAGCGAAAGAGTCTGAAAAAAACGAAGTTTTGGTTGAAGAAATCAAGTTGATAAAACAGAAGATATGTAGTGGATAACTGTTGTGGAAAAAAAACAAAACCAACTTATAAAAAACCTCTATTGTTTTTTTACCAAAAACATAAACAACCCAATACTTATTTTATAAACATTTTTTCAACAACGACTTCCGCACAACACCAACTAAAAGCCTAAAAAACCCCTTAAAAAAATTTCTATAACAACAATAATAATAAAAAATTAAATATTATTAAAATTATGAAGATTTCAATTTTAAAAGAAAACTTCCTTAGGGGATTAAATATTGTTAGCAAGGCCACTTCAAAATCTTTTACCTTGCCAGTTTTAAACAATGTTTTGCTTTCTACGGAAAAAAATTTTTTAAAAATATCAGGAACTGACCTGGAACTAAGCATTAAATATTGGGCGCTGGCTAAAATCGAAAAAGAGGGGGCTATTGTGGTGCCGGCTAAATTTTTAATCAGTTTAATTGGTTTTATTGCGGAAGAAAAAATAAACATAGAGGTTAAAAACAATACTTTGCACCTGGAGGGGAAAAATTATAAAAATCAAATAAAAGGATTGGGCCCCGAAGACTTTCCTATTATTCCGGAAGTAAAAAGCGAGCTAAATTTACAAATAGACAGTCAGGACCTGGTTCAGGGCTTAACGCAAATAGTGGACATGGCCTCTTCCTCTCAAACAAGGCCGGAAATATCAGGAATTTATCTTTGTTTGGGCGGAGACTCCATAGAAATGGCGGCCACGGACAGTTTTAGGTTGGCCGAAAAAAAAATAAACATCCCCAAGTCACCGTCTTTGCCCGATAAAATTTCTTTAATTGTTCTTCAAAAAACCATCAGGGAAGTAATTAATATTTTTGGAGAAAATTATGAAAAAATAAAAATATTCTTTTCTCCAAATCAAATCATGTTTGAGTCAAAAATGAAAGAAACCCCTCACCCCGAAGTCCAAATTACATCTCGGTTGATTGAAGGAGAATACCCGAATTATAAAGAAATAATTCCAAAAGATTTTAAAACTACCGCAACTCTGTCTAGGCAAGAGTTTTTTAATCAAATAAAAGCCGCCAGTTTGTTTAGCGGAAAAATTAATGAAGTTAAAATCAAAGCAACTCCCAGTCAAGAGATCATTGAGGTTTTTGCTCAAAACCCGGACTTAGGACAAAGCAGCTCTCAAATGAAGGGAAAAATTAAAGGAGAAAAAACAGAAATTTCTTTTAATTATCGCTTCCTTGTTGACGGGTTAAATAATATTAAAAGCAAAGAAATAATATTTGAGCTTAACGGAGAAGACGGCCCCGGAGTGTTAAGGCCCGTTGACGACAAAAATTTTATTTATGTTGTAATGCCGATTAAAAGCACTTAAAAAATCGGATTTTGTTTTACCCAAAATTTAACCCCTTCTTCCCAGTTTTTATATTGATAATCTTGATAAGGGTCGGTAGGCGTAGCCTCCGATAAATTATTTTTGTCAATATAATAAAGAATAGAGTGGGGATTTTGTTTGTCAATTTCACCATTTAAAATAGAGATTGAACTCGTTGTTTTTTCCGGCTTTGTAAATTCTTGCTTTGGATATTTTAATAGCATTTTTTCCATAAATTTATGGAAAATAGGAGCAGCGGAGACCACTCCGGGCTCTTTATTCATTGGAGAGTTATTATTGTTTCCCGCCCATACTCCCACCGTGATAGAGGGAGTGTACCCAATAGCCCAGCCATCTCTGTATTCTTGGGTTGTTCCGGTTTTTACCGCGACTTGTGATTCCGGAAAATGCAAAGGAGAGTTTAACCCAAAAATTGGAGCTCTTGCTTCGTTGTCCGATAAAATATCATTAATTTTTCTGCAAGTTTGAATGTCCAAAACTCTTTTTAGGGTTTTTTTATTTTCTTCAATCAGATTACCCTGACTATCTTCAATTTTTAAAATACTTACCGGAGGGACAACTAATCCTTCTGTGGCAAAAACACCGTAAGCCGAAGTCATGTCTATTAGCTTTACTTCCCCTCCCCCCAAAACCAAAGCCAGTCCGTAACGAGAAGGCCCTTCGTTTAAAGTTGTAATTCCCAGACTATGGGCCGTTTTTATAGCATTCTCTACTCCTACTAAATAAAGGGTTTTAACTGAAGTTACGTTAATGGATTGGGCAAGAGAATTACGCAAGCTAAGAGGTCCCTTAAACTTGCCGGTATAGTTAAAGGGATGATAACAGTCTAATCCGTACTGGTCTTTGAGTTGGTTTCCGTCAGGGCTGCAGTTAGGGTTAAATTCAGTTTTAACGTCCCATAAAATTGTTTCCGGGGTAAATCCTTTTTGAAAAGCAGCGGCATAAGCAAAGGGCTTAAAAGCTGACCCCGGTTGCCGGCCCGGACTGTTTTTTGTTCCAACGGCCACGTTGAATTTGGGATCAAACAGGCAATTTTTTCCGGAAACGCAATTTACAGGATATTGAGTCCCAAACCAATCTGCGGAACCTACCATTGCTAAAATTTCTCCGTTATTTGGATTTATTGCCACTAAAGCGGCATTATAAGCGTTATAGCTCTTATTATTTTCAACGCCATCTTTTACCAGTTTTTCTGCTAATTCCTGGGCCTCCCAATCTAAGCTGGTATAAACCTTCAGTCCGTTTTCTTCTAAAAAATCAATTCCATATTTTTCGATTAAATAATTTTTAACAAAAAGGGTAAAGTGAGGAGCTTTAATTGATTCAGAAAATTCAGAAAAAATTATTTCTTCTTTTTGGGCCATTTCTTTTTCTTCCTTTGTCACAAACCCCAATTTTTCCATTTGATCTAAAACATAATTTTTTCTTTTTAACAAAGCTTCTTTATCTTCTCCGTAAGGAGATAATCTTGTCGGAGCTTGGATTAAAGCCGCTAAAATAGCAGCCTGGCCCAAAGAAAGGTCTTTTGCAGGCTTTTTAAAGAAGGTTTGGCTGGCGGCTTCCGCGCCGTAAGCGTTCGAGCCGAAAGGAACCTGATTCAAATACCATTCTAAGATTTGTTCTTTGGAATATTTTCTGTCTAGCTCTAAACTCAAAACAATTTCTCTTATTTTTCTTTCAGCTGTTTTTTCTTGGCTTAATAAAGAAGAACGGATTAATTGTTGGGTTATTGTCGATCCCCCAACCCAATCAGACTGTTTTTTAAGTTTTAAATTAATCAAGACAGAACGGCCAATTCCCCTGAGGTCAATGCCATAATGTTGATAGAAGTTTGCGTCTTCAGTTGCTATCACGGCCTTTTTTAAATAATCCGAGATTTGGTCTAAGGGCACTATTTCTCTTTTTTCTTCTCCGTGGATGTCGTACAAAAGAACCTTGCCGGTTCGATCGTAAATTTTAGTAGACTGAAAAATTTTTCTTTCCAAAAAATTTTCAGGGCGAGGAATATCTTTGGCGTAATAAATAAAAATTATTATTAAGGCGGAAAACAGCAAGAAAAGACAAGCTAAAAAAAACTTAAAAACAAAAAAAACGCTTTTTTTCTTTTTATTTTCCTGGTACACTTTTAAGGGTTTTTTTCTTATTGCCATAAAATTGGAATATTTATCATTATTCTAATTAAATTAATGGAAATTGGCAATTTTATTATTTTTTTTGTATGATATAAAAATATGATAAAAGAAAATGAAACACAAAAAATAGAAGAAATTCTGGAAAGACTGGAAAACGTTTATCCTTCCAAAGAAGAACTAAAAAGGGTTTTAAAGTCAGAGAAGAAGCTTACGATTTATAACGGCATAGACCCTACCGCTCCCTTTTTACACCTGGGACACTCCGTAAACCTTTTTATTTTAAAAAGATTCCAGGAATTGGGGCATAAAATAATTTTATTGATTGGAGATTTTACCGCTCAAGTTGGGGACCCTACCGGAAAGGATAAAAAAAGAAAAATCTTAACCAAAGAAGAGGTTTTAAAAAATTGTCAAAAATATCAAGAACAGGCCGGTAAAATAATAGATTTTCAAGGAAAAAACCCAGCTATTTTAAGGTTTAACAGCGAATGGTGGGAGAAAATTAATTCCAAAGATTTTTTAAAAATTTTATCTTTTTTTACCGTTCAAAGAATGTTGGAAAGAGACATGTTTCGAAAAAGACAAGAAGAAAAAAAGCCAATTTGGTTGAATGAATTTATTTACCCTGTCCTGCAAGGATACGATTCGGTGGCCATGGACGTTGACGCTGAAGCTGGGGGCAACGACCAGACCTTTAATATGCTGGTCGGGAGAGAGATGATGAAAGCTTATAAAAATAAAGAAAAAATAGTTATAACTTGGCCGCTTATTTCGGCTGAAAAAGGAGGAAAGAAAATGTCAAAAAGCGAAGGAGAAGTCATTGCTTTAAATGATTCTTCCAACGAAATGTACGGCAAAACAATGTCTCTGCCCGATGAAGTCATTGTTTCTATTTTTAAGCTATGCACCCTTTTAGGTAGCAAAGAAATTGGAGAAATAAGAAAAGTTTCTTTGCGTGATCAAAAAGCAAGACTAGCTAAAGAAATTGTAAAAATTTATCACGGAGAAAAAAAGGCCCAAGAAGCGGAAAAAGAATTCAACAGAATTTTTAGAGACAAAAAAAATCCTTCCGATGTTCCCGAAATGTTGATTAAAGAGAAAAAAATAAACATTCTTGATTTGTTGGTAATGGCCAGCCTTGTTCCTTCTAAATCAGAAGCCAAGAGATTAGTCTTGCAGGGAGGGGTAAAAATTAATAACGAAACCCAAAAAGACTGGCAGAAAACAATAGAGGTTAAAAAAGGGGATGTTTTGAGGGCAGGCAAAAGAAAATTTGTTAAGATAAAATAAACGCTTTAAATCAAAAACCCGGCGAAAGCCGGGTTTTTTGTATGATATTGCAAAAAATATTATTCCTCTGTTTCTTCTTCCTCTTCCTCCTCCTCTGTCTCTTCGCCCTCTTTTATTTCTTCATCTCCTGTGCTTGTTCCTTCTTCTTCGTCAAAATAAAAAGCGGTTTTTTCTTGAAACATTTTTTAATAATTAAATTTTTAAGACTTGCGACCTTTTTAAAACATACTTCAATTATATTTTTTGGAGACTTATTGTCAAGCTTTTTGTTTTTTAAATAATATTTTAGTTGTTAGGGCGCCGCAAATGGCAATTCCTAAAGCATCGGAAATATCATCGGGCTTTGGAATTTTTTTTAAATTAAGCATTTTTTTAACTTTCTTTTGAACTTTTTCTTTTTCTGCCCAGCCATATCCGGTAATAGTTAATTTTACCTGCAAGGGAGCAAATTCAATAACAGGAACTTTTTTTCTGGCGGCTGCCAGCAGAATTACTCCTTTTGCCTGGCTGACCGGGATGGCGGTTTTTAAGTTTCTAAAAAAGAAAAGGGATTCAATAGCTAAAATTTTCGGTTGGTGTTTTTTTATTAAACCAGATATCTCGCTGTTTATTTTTTTTAATCTTTCTCCGGTTTTAGATTCGGGACTGGTTTTGATGCAGCCATATTCAACGGCTCGGAGATTTTTATTTTTTTTTACTTCTATAACTCCATAGCCGGTAGTCGCCGTTCCCGGGTCTATCCCCAAAATAATCATAAAATTTATTTTTAAACTTAATTAATCTTGTAAGTTTGAATAAGTTTCTTGTACGTCATCGCTTTCATCCAGGGCCTCAAAAAGTTTTTCACAAGAATCAAGCTCCTTTTTTTCAACCTGAACTTTGTTTTTAGCAACCCAATCTACGGAACTCCCTTCTGTTTTTATTTTTTGATTTTCAAGGTTGTTTTTTATCTTCTCTAAATTTTCAACTTTTGAATAAATTTCCAATAAATTTTCGTGCCAAAAAAAATCTTCAGCTCCCGATTCAATAATTTTTAATTCCAAGTCTTCTTTGCTGATTTTCGGCTCCTGGGATTCTAAGCTTAATGTTATTACTCCTTTTTTTTCAAACATCCACTTGACTGACCCTTCATTAGCAATTTTTCCGTTGTTCTGGCTTAGGATTTGCTTTATATCTTGGAATGTTCGTTTATTATTATCAGTGATTCCTTCAATAATTAGAGCTACATTTCCCGGACCGTAAGCCTCAAAAACAAAAGATTCCAATTCCGCTTCCTTGAGCTCGCCCGTCCCCCTTTTAATCGCCCTTTCTATATTGTCCTTGGGCATGTTAAATTTTTTAGCTTTTTCGACGGCTATTCTTAAAGAAGGATTGCTGTCAGGGTCTTTGCCTTTATCTTTTGCCGCAATGGAAATTTCCCGAGACATTTTAGAAAAAACCTTGCCTCGTTTTTGATCGGCGATTCCTTTCTGATATTTGATTGAATGCCAATGAGAATGACCGCTCATATATTATCAACTTATCTCAGTTTCCCTTCTAAATCAAGCTTTTTAGAAAGAATTAAACAGAAAACCTTTTTTTAAATAATATAAAAAACATTCCGGACAAAAAAGATAAAGAAAAGGCGACCAATAAAATAAAAGAGAAATTAAACTTAGGAATGGTTTGATAGATAGAGGCCATTCCTTTTGTTTTAATAGGGTTTGTTAATTTTTCTATTTTTTGATAATCAATGCTTGAGCTTGTATTGTGGCTATTGTTTTTTGAGTCGGGCAGAATATTTTGTTTTCCCGGCGTTGGCAAAGAATTCCAAGTCCATTCGTTGTTTATTCTGCTATAAGACTTGCCCTGAGGGGACTTTTTAAAAGAAATGTTGTCTATTGTTTCGCCGGCAGGATTAATCAATAAAACCGAATCGCCGTCGTTATTTAAAGTAATTTTAGTCAAAGAATCGGGAAGAACTAAAAAGCCATTATTTTTTATAATAGTTTCTTGGGGAAAAGAATATACCTGTGTTTTTCCTAAAACATCCGTTATCTGCCAGCCGGAAAGATTAAGGGCGTCGCCTCCATTAAAAATTTCTATCCATTCATTTCCTTTGTCAGGGCCATCCGGAGACGGCAATAATTCGTTTATGTAGATTTGGGAAGGAGAGCTAAACGAAAAAGCGGACGAAGCAAAGGATTGAATTTCCTTATCCATCACTCTTCCATTTTCGTCGTTTGTTTTGCTTTTTACTTCATTTGCCCCCATTGAGCTCTCTTTTTTGGGGGTTCCTCCGGGATTTCCAGAGGACAACCAATTATTATTATCACTGCCCGGCCCTAAAGGACTTTTTCTTTCCATGGTTTGCTTCGTTTCGTTGTTTCCGGCGAACCAGCCGTTTTCACAGTTTATTTCGTCAATTATTTGATTTTCATTGTCTGTCAATTTAATATGTTCTCCGGAGTTGTTCAGCGCTCCTTTGTAGATTAAATCAGCCGAAACTTCAGGCAAGCTTTGGTCGTCGGTTCTTTCTAATATAAAAAATCCTTTTGGCGCTATTTTTCCGACAAGCTCTATATTAAATTTGCTGTTTTCCGATTTAATCTTCCAGCCGGCAAGATCTAATTCTAAAGAAGAATTATTATAAAGCTCCAGCCATTCATCGTTATAAGATTTTTCAGTTCCCATCCAGGCAATCTCGTTAATTATCAGGTCTAACGGTTGAAGGGCAATAGCGCTCAACGGTTTTAAAAGGCAGAACGATAAAAAAAATATCAAAACGAATATTTTTTCCATTATTTTAAAAATTAAAACAGGATATTTTCTTAAAATTAAAGCGAAGAATATGATTATATTCTTTTTTCCAAAAATAAACCTCTAGGGAATAGAGGTATTGACAAAAAATTAAAAGTATTATATAATTAGCTATTAAGAAAGTGGCTCCTAGTCTGGGGGCAGGAGTTTCTCTTGACGGGTAGTCTGGAGTTTCTCGAGACTATTCCTCAGAGAGATTTTGTCTTTAGGTCTAACGACCTAATTTTCCCCCAGACTAGGAGCCGTTTTTTTATTCAACCACCCTTTCCACCTCTTCTATTGTAGTTGTGCCCTCTAAAACCTTAATTAATCCGTCTTGACGCATGGTAATCATTCCTTTCTTTACTATCATTTCCCTTAAAGCAGAAATTGAAGGCGAGGTTAAAATAAATTTTTCGATTTCCGGGTCCACCAAAAAAACTTCAAAAATTCCGACTCTTCCCGAATATCCGGTGAAATTGCATTCCTTGCATCCCTTAGCTTCAATAATTTTTATTTTATCTATTAAGGGGACTAAATTTTTTGTTTTTATTTCTACGTCTCTCAGTCCGGCTTTAATTTTTTCCGCTTCTTCTGCTGAAGCGGTTCTTCGTTTTCCGCATTTTTTGCAAACTTTTCTCACTAATCTTTGGGCTACCGCCATGCTTAGGGCCGGAGCGATATTAACCGGGTTTGCTCCCAAGGAAATCAGCCTGGTTATCGTCCCCGCGGCGTCATTAGCATGCAAAGTAGAAAGAACCAAGTGTCCGGTTAGGGCAGCCTGAAGGGCTATTTCTACGGTTTCCAAGTCCCTGATTTCCCCTACTAATATTACGTCTGGGTCTTGGCGCATAATTGATTTCAGTCCGGAAGCAAAATCATAACCCTTTTTTGCTACGACCTGAGTTTGAGAAATTCCCTTTAAATGATATTCTATCGGGTCTTCAATGGTGATTATTTTAATTTTTGGGTTTTGAATGTCTTTTAAAAAAGTATAAAGCGTGGTTGTTTTTCCGGAGCCGGTGGGACCGGTTACGATAATCATTCCGTTGGGTTTTTTAATTTCATTTTTAAAAAGATTAAATAAATCTTCTCTTAATCCCAAGTCTTCTATGCTAACCAAGTCTTTTGGATTTAATATTCTTAACACAATTGATTCTCCGTATTGGGAGGGCAAAGTAGAAGACCTGATTTCAATGGGGTTATTTTGAACTAAAATAGAAAAACGACCATCTTGGGGTCGTTCAGCGACGTTTAATTTAAGCTCAGACAAGAGTTTTAAGCGAGAAACAATTTTATTAGAAATTTCAATAGGAATGGATGCCACTTCATGTAAAATTCCGTCAATCCTTACTCTTAACCTCGAATCTTTTTCCTGAGGTTCAATGTGGACGTCGGAAGCCTTGAGACTCATTGATCCTCCCAGAACTATTGAAATAAGGTCGGTAATTTTTTCATTCAGGTTTTTTTCAATGCTTTTTTGGAAATCCGAAATATTGTTAATCTCCTTTTGAATTTTTAAAAAAAACTGTTCGGGTATTTCTATTTGTTTGGTAATTTCTTGATTCATTGTAAAATGAATAAATAAAATTAATTTAATTTATATCAATTAAAGGAAATAGTCAATTGTGGAAACATGGAAATAAAAAGTCATAGCCCGCTTGAAACAAAAGAAAAAGGAAAAAACTTGGCTAAAAAAATTTTAAAGGACAAAAATGATAAAAAAGCCAAGGTTTTAGCATTAGAGGGAGATTTGGGCGGAGGCAAGACCACTTTTTTGCAGGGCTTTGCCAAGGGACTGGGAATAAAAGATAAAATTTTAAGCCCAACCTTTGTTTTGATGAAAAAATTTGAAATTCCTAAAAATAAAAAATTTAAAAATTTTTATCATTTTGATTGCTATCGGATAAAAGGCCCGAAAGAAATATCAGAGCTCGGATTCAACGAAATTGTTTCCGACCCCCAAAATATTATAGCCATTGAATGGGCGGAAAGAATCAGAGGGATTTTGCCAACCAACAAAACCTTATTAAAATTTAATTTTTTAAACAAAAAAAACAGAAAAATATGGATAAAAAACGTTTAATTATTATTGATAGCAACTCTGTAATTCACAGGGCTTTTCATGCCCTGCCTCCCCTAACCAATAAAAAAGGAGAGCCGTTGGGGGCGGTTTACGGGTTTTTACTGGTTTTTTTAAAAGCATTAAAAGAATTTCAGCCGGATTTTGTAGCAGCCACTTTTGATTTGCCCGGCGTTACTTTCCGCCACCTGGAATTTAAGCCCTACAAAGCAAAAAGACCTAAAATGCCGGATGAACTTTCCGGCCAAATTCCCAGGATTAAAGAGATTCTTAAAGCTTTTAATATAGTTATTTTTGAAAAACAAGGATTTGAAGCGGACGATATAATTGCCACTATAGCCAAATTAGCTCCCAAGAAACAAGTAATTCCCGAGATCGAAACCATTATTTTAAGCGGAGATGCCGATATTTTTCAATTAGTCAATGAAAACACGAAAGTTTACAGCTTAAAAAAAGGCATTAAAAATACGATTTTATATGATTTCGAAAAAGTTAAAGAAAAATACGGCGGATTAACTCCGGAACAATTGCCCGATTTTAAAGGATTAAGAGGAGACCCTTCCGACAACATCCCGGGAGTCAGGGGAATAGGAGAAAAAAACGGCATTAAATTAATAAAAGAATTCGATAGCTTGGACAATCTTTACGGAGAACTAGAATTAAGCACCGAAAAATCAAAATTAATTTCTTCTAAAACAAAAGAAGCTTTATTCAAACACAAAGAAGACGCTTTCCTGAGTAAAAAGTTAATTCAGGCGAAATGCGATGTTCCCATCGAATTCGACTTGGATGTTTGTCGTTTCGGCAAGTACGAAAAAGAAAAAATAATAAAAATTTTTCAGGAAATGGAATTCTATAGTTTAATAGACAGGCTCGGCGAGTTTAAGGTTTTTGAAGAAAGATAGAATATGTTAAAATTAATGAATAAAAAACAATTATTAAAATAAGGCAATGATAATGGAAAACGATAAAAAAATAAAAACAGGAGAGGTTGATTTAAAGGAAAGCCAGATCTTGGACGAAAAAATGGTCCACGAAGCCTTATTGAACATCTTGGAAGATGTTGAAGATGCCCGCATTAGAGCGGTGGAAGAAAAAAATAAGACCTTGGCCATTATTACCAATTTTTCCGATGGTCTTTTGGCTTTCGACGAACAGCAAGATTTAATTTTAATTAATCCGAGTGCTGAGGATTTTTTTGAAGTGAAAGCCCCCGAGGTAATTGGAAAATCACTTTTACGGCTTGCGGAGTTCCCGAGACTTAAGGGTTTGATTGATTTTTTTATTCCGGAAGCCAAAGAGATTTTTAGAAAGGAGCTTAAGGTGAAAGAAATTCTGATTTTGGAAGTTTCAATTATCCACATAAAAAGAGGCAAAGAAATTTTTGGCAATTTGGTGATTTTGCACGACATTACAAGGGAAAAAGAAATAGAAAGGATAAAAAGCGAATTCGTTTCTTTAACTGCTCATCAATTAAGAACGCCGCTTTCGGCCATTAAATGGACATTAAAGATGATATTGGATGGAGATTTGGGAAAAATTAGCAAAGACCAAAAAGAATATTTGCAAAAAACTTATGTTTCCAATGAAAGAATGATTCATCTTATCAATGACCTGTTGAACGTCAGCAGGATTGAGGAGGGAAAGTATCTTTATCGCCCTGCTTTTGTGCAATTGGATGATTTAACTCAGTCGGTCATTAACTCTTATAAAAGTGAGCTTGAGCGAAGAAAAATTAAGCTTGTTTTCGAAAAATCAGAAAAATTATTGCCGAAGGTTAAAATTGACGTTGAAAAAATAAATTTAGTGATTACGAATTTTTTAGACAATGCCGTAAAATATACTCCTTCCAAGGGCGAGGTAAAAATTTGTTTAAATTTTATAAGCAAAAACAAAGAAATAGAATTTTCCATAAAAGACTCGGGTATTGGGATTCCGGATAGAGACAAAAAGCGATTATTTACAAAATTTTTCAGGTCAGAAAACGCAGTCAGGATGGAAACCGACGGTTCCGGCCTGGGTCTTTTTATCACCAAAAATATCATAGAAGCTCATGGGGGGCGAGCTTGGTTTGAATCTGAGGTCGGAAAAGGCTCAACTTTTTATTTTACCCTCCCTGTTTCCGAGGAGCCGTCCGACCATAAAGAGGAATCAGTTTGATTGTGAAACAATGTGGAAAATAATATTGCAATCTTTCCCGATGAGAGTAAAATAAAAGGAACAAACAATAAAAAGCAATGAAAAAAATTTTAATCATAGAGGACGAAGAAATAATCCTTAATTTACTGCAAAAAAAACTGGAAAAAGAAGGATATGAGGTTTATATCGCTAAAGACGGAAAAGAAGGAGTAAGTAAAATAAAAGAAGTCGTTCCCGACCTTATTTTATTGGATATCGTGATGCCTAAAATGGATGGTTTCAGGGTTATGGAGGAAAAAAATAAGGATAAAAAATTAAAATCAATTCCGGTGATTGTTGTTTCAAATTCCGGCCAACCGGTTGAGATTGACCGCGCCAAATACCTGGGAGCTAAAGACTGGTTGATAAAAACCGAATTTGACCCCCAAGAAGTAATAAAAAAGGTTAAAAAAATAATTGGTTAGTTTTAAAAATAAAATTTTTAAAATATGGCCGAAAGCAAAAAAACAATTTTAATAGTAGAAGACGACAAGTTTTTAAGAGACTTGATGAACCAAAAACTTATAAGAGAAGGATTTGATACTGCAGAAGCCGTTGACGGCGAAGAAGGAATTATAAAAATAAAAGAAGTAAAACCAGATTTAGTTTTACTGGATCTTATTTTGCCCGGGATAGACGGTTTTGAAGTTTTGACTAAAGTAAAAGAAGACCCGACTTTGTCTGGGATTCCGATTATTGTTTTGTCTAATTTGGGCCAGAAAGACGATATTGAAAGAGGATTGCAATTAGGGGCTAAAGATTATTTAATTAAAGCTCACTTTACTCCCGGTGAAGTTATAGAAAAAATCAAAAATATTTTAGGATAAAAATGCCCGAACTTCCGGAAGTAGAAACAACAGTAAGAGATTTAAGAAAAAAGGTCCTATCCAGGACCTTTATTGATGTTTGGACGGATTTTGAAAAGATGATAAAAAACCCCAAGAGCTTCCCGGAATTTAAAAAAGAAATAATTAATAAAAAAATATTAAATGTAAAAAGGAGGGCAAAATTCATTCTTTTTGAGCTTTCCGATGATAAAATTTTATTAATTCATCAAAAACTTACCGGCCATCTTTTGTTGGGCAAGTGGCAGAAACAAAAAACCGGCTGGAAGAGCTTTAAAAAAGATTTTCTTTCAGAAAAAATAAATAGCTATATCCATTTATTGTTTAAATTAGATAATGGAGAAATGCTGGCTTTGTCTGATCTGAGAAAATTTGCCAGAATAGAGTTATGGGGGGCCGACGAGCTTTTCAATTTACAAGAATTCAAAAGCTTAGGGCCGGAACCTTTAGAAAAAAGCTTTACCTTTGAAAAATTTAAAGAAATTTTAAAAAATAAAAAAACCGCCAAAGGCGAGCCTCGCCAAAGGCGGGGCAAGGTTAAGCAAGTTTTGATGGACCCCAATGTCATTGCCGGCATAGGCAATATTTATTCGGATGAAATTTTATTCCAGGCGAAAATCCACCCTTTTAGGTTAATTCCAAGCTTGAAAGAAAAAGAGCTTGAAAGAATTTACCAAAATATCATTAAAATTTTAGAAAAAGGGATTGAATTGAAGGGAGAAAGTTTCAGCGATTGGCGGACAATTGAAGGAAAAAAAGGTTTTTTCGATGATTATCGCAGGGTTTATCAAAGGGAAGGAGAAAAATGTTCTTGTTGCAAGTCGTTAATTTTAAGAAAAAAAATAGGAGGAAGGTCGGCTCATTTTTGCCCCAATTGTCAAAAATTATGATTAAATTTCTTTACGGAAAAGACACTTACAGGTCCGGTCAAAAATTAAAAGACATAATTGAAGAATATAAAAAGCTCCACAAAAACAGGGTAATTTTGAATTATTTTGATTGCTGTTCAGATTTTGAAAAATTTAAGGATGAATTTAATATGGTTTCAATGTTTAGAGACAAGAAAATAGCGGTTTTAACAAATTTTTTTTCTGATTCCGGGATTGAAGAAGAAATTTTAAGTTTTTTAAAAAACAAAAAAGATTTACAGCAAAAAGAAGATTTAATTTTATTTTGCGAAGAAGAAAAAAATAAAACAAAAAAGTCTTTATTCAATTTTTTAAAAAAATACGGCGATTTTCAGGAGTTTAATTTATTGGTTGGTCAAGAGCTCAGGGGTTGGATAAAAGAAGAGTTTAAAAAATACAAAACAGAGGTTGATTCTGACGTCTTGGAAAGCTTGGTTGTCTTTATCGGCAACAATCTGTGGCAACTTTCCAATGAAATCAAAAAACTTGCCCTTTTTGAAATTAAAAAATCGGAAAAAAGAGTCACCAAAAAAGACTTCGACCTTTTGGTGACGTCCAAAATTGAACCGGTTATTTTTGAAACCATCGACGCTATCTCTTATAAAAACAAAAAAAGAGCATTAGCTCTCCTGCATTATCATTTGGAAAAAGGAGACTCTCCTTTTTATATTTTTTCAATGATTAAATTTCAATTTTCCAATCTTTTGATGGTTAAGGATTTAGTTGAAAGAAGAATGGGGTTTTCCCGGTTAAAAATGCATCCTTTTGTTCTGAAAAAAAGCTGTCAATTGTCCGAGCGGTTTAATTTGGAACAATTAAAAAAGATTTACAGGAAAATTTTTCAATTAGACCTTAAAATAAAAACCGGCAAGATTGGACCGGTTTTGGCGATAGACATTTTAATCGGTGAAATTTAATTTTGCTTAGTTTGTTTTCTGTTGATCAAGGCGGTAATCCTTGATTTTTTTCGGGAAGCCGCATTTTTTTTAATTAAACCGGATTTTGCCGTTTTATCTAAGATTTTGTAAATTTTAGGCAAAAGCTTCTTAGCTTCATCGGTTTTATTTTGAGAAACTAAAGTTCTCGCCTCTTTAATAAAGTCTTTTATTTTTCTTTTTTTTACCGAATTTATTTTTCTCCTTTTTAAGTTCTGCCTTAAGGCTTTTTTTGCCGAATTGGTTATTGGCATATTTTTATTTTTTAAACTCTAATCAGGATAGCAAATTTTAAAATTTTTGCAATAGCTTTTAATTAAAGCCCTGTTTTTTGATTTTATTTATTAAATCTCTTATTTGAACCGCTTTTTCAAAGTCTAATTCTTTTGCCGCCCTATCCATTTCTTTTCCCAGAAATTTAATGTCTTTTATCGCGCCAAATTCCAGCTTAAAAACATCTTTTTTTGCGGCAAATGGCCAATTTTTTATTTCCTTTATAATTGCCTTGGGGGAAATATTATTTACTTTGTTATATTTTTCTTGAATTTTTCTTCTTTTGTTTATTTCTTTTATGGCGTTTTTCATTGATAGGGTAATTTTATCGGCATATAAAATTACATGGCCTTCCGGATGCCGGGCCGCCCGGCCCATGGTTTGGATTAAGGTTGTTTCCGTCCTTAAGAAACCCTCCTTGTCGGCGTCTAAAATTGCAACCATCGCCACTTCCGGCAGGTCCAGGCCCTCCCTTAAAAGATTAATGCCCACCAAAACGTCGTATTTTCCTTCCCTGAAGTCTTTTAAAATCTGGGGCCTTTCCAAAGTTTTTATTTCAGCGTGGAGCCACTGAGTTTTAATTTTTTCCTCAGTTAAATGGTCGGACAAGGCCTCCGCTAACCTTTTAGTCAAAGTTAAAACTAAAACTCTTTGTTTTTTTTCAATTTTTTTTCTGATTTCTCCGATTAAATCCTTGACTTGATTTTTAGTCGGCCTTATCTCAATCGATGGTTCTAAAAGCCCCGTGGGCCTTATCAACTGCTTAATAATGTTTTTTTTATTTGTTTTGTTTTTTTCAAAGTGACCGGGAGTCGCTGAAACATAAACAACTTGGTTGATTTTCTTTTCAAATTCTTCAAAAGTCAATGGCCGGTTGTCCAGAGCCGAAGGCAATCTGAAACCGTAATTAATAAGCGTTTTTTTACGAGCCTTGTCTTGGTTGGCCATTGCTTGAATTTGAGGCAGGGTCATATGGGATTCATCAATGAAAATTAAAAAATCCTTGGGGAAATAATCAATCAGGGCGTAAGGCGGTTCTTTTGGCTTTCTAAACTCCAAATGCCTGGAGTAGTTTTCTATTCCATGGCAAAAACCCGTTTCTTCGAGCATTTCCAAGTCATAATTTGTTTTACTTTCTAATCTCCGGGCTTCCGTCGGTTTTTTTTGTCTTTTGAATTTTTTTAATTGTTCTTGAAGTTCCAGCTTTATGTTTTCCAAAGATATTTTTAACTTATTTTGAGGCCCCAACCAAAAATGAGCCGGGAAAATTTTGATTTTTTGGCCGCAAGGCTTAAATTGAGGCGATAAGGAGTTTTTAGACAAGTAAATCTTGCGAATCTTATCATTTAAAAATTCAATTCTTAAAATTTCTTTTCCGGTAACCAAAGAAATATCAACCATATCCCCTCTCGCTCTGAAACTTCCGGGCTTAAAATCAATATCGTTTCTCTGGTATTGCAGGGAAGTTAAATGGCGGATAAATTCTTTTCGGCTTATTTTTTGGCCGGGCTTTATTTCCAAAGATATTTTTTGGTAATTTTCCGGAGAGCCGATGTTATAAATACAAGAAACCGAAGCCACTATGATTATGTCTTTTCTGATCAGCAAATCCTGGGTGGCGGCATGCCTTAATCTGTCAAGCTCTTCGTTGATTTTTGCGTCTTTCTCAATATAAGTGTCGGTTTGGGGCAGATAAGCCTCCGGTTGATAATAGTCGTAATAAGAAACAAAATAATGCACCCCGGCTTCCGGGAAAAAATCTTTAAATTCTTGGTAAAGCTGGGCGGCCAAGGTTTTGTTATGGCTGATAATCAAGGTTGGCTTTTGGATTTTTTCAATTAAGTTAGCCAAAGTAAAGGTTTTACCGCTTCCGGTAACTCCTAATAAGATTTGATGCTTTTCTCCTTTTTTTAAATTTTTAACCAAGCTTTTTATTGCCTTGGGTTGATCTCCGGTAGGCTTGAATTTTGAAACTAATTTAAACATGTTAATATAATTTAAAGCGAAAAAGGCTTTGTTTATGAATTTTATATGAAAAAAATAATAAGAAAAATAGCCCCTAACTTTTTAATAAACTTTTATCATTTCGGGTTGGCGTTTTTGGGAGCTGTTTTATATTTTTTCCCTTCCCGAAAAATGAAAATAATTGGCGTGACCGGCACCAATGGCAAGTCTACCGTGGTTTATTTAATAAGTAAAATTTTAGAAGAAGCCGGTTTTAGCGTGGGATCGGTTTCCACTATTAAATTTAAAATAAAAGATAGGGAATGGCTTAATACTCTTAAAATGACAATGCCCGGTCGTTTTAAGTTGCAAAAATTTTTAAGGCAGGCCTTAAATCAGGGTTGCCAATATGTCGTGGTAGAGGTTAGCTCAGAGGGGCTTTTACAGTCCCGTCACAAATTTATAGATTTTGATGCTGCTATTTTTACCAATTTAACTCCCGAGCACATTGAAACCCACGGTTCCTTTGAAAAATACAGAGAAGCCAAGGGAAAATTATTTAAATCATTAAGGGGAAGCAAAAAGTCAAAAACAACATCAATTATTAATCTGGACGACCCTAACGCCGATTATTTTTTAAAGTTTGAAGCGGACAGAAAAATAGGATACGGATTAAATAGTGAGCCAACCGATAAAGTTTCTAATTTTTTGAAAGCGATAAAAACAGAGGCAACAGACCAAGGGCTTAAATTCGTATTGGCTGACACAACTTTTAATTTAAAACTAAGGGGTGTTTTTAATATTTATAATTCCCTCTCGGCAATTGCTTCGGCTTTGTCTCAAGGAATTGATTTGAAAACCTGCAAGAGGGCTTTAGAAAAAATAGAAGTTGTTTCCGGCCGAATGGAGGAAGTGATCAGCTCTCCCTTCAAGGTGTTTGTTGATTATGCTCACACCCCGGACGCGCTTTCTAAGGCTTATTCAGCCTTGCCCAAGGATTCTTTAAAAATTTGCGTTTTGGGTTCTTGCGGTGGCGGCAGGGATAAATGGAAAAGACCTAAAATGGGAGAAATTGCTTCCCAATTTTGCAATCAAATTATTTTAACCAACGAAGATCCTTACGATGATAACCCAGTCCAGATTATTAAAGAAATTGCTTCTGGTATTCAAAACCAATCAATCGGCCTTACGGAGATTTTGGACCGTCGGGAAGCGATAAAACAGGCCCTAGCGCTGGCGAAAAAGGGAGACACAGTAATAATCACCGGCAAGGGCTCGGAACCTTGGATGTGCGTGGCTGGAGCAAAAAAAATACCTTGGGATGACAGAGAAATTGCCAGGGAAGAGTTTAAAAAATTAACCCTTCGTTAAACCCAAAGGTTAATGCTGAGATTATCGAAGTGCTGGGTTTATAAAAAACAATTTTTTATTTTTATTAAAACCCCGATTTTTTCGGGGTTTTAAGTTTCAAAATATTCGTTACAATTGTTTTGAAAATATATATAATATAATTGCCTCGCAACACTGAGACAAGAAATATTTCTGGACAAGAAACAATTAAAAGTTTAAAATCAAAAAGAATCATCATGGGTTATTTTTTAATTAAAAATTATGAAGCGTAAAGAAAAACTATCCAGAAGCATTCGTAAATTTATTCGCAAGGAAAAAAGCCGTATTTATAGGGAATTTTTTGATTTGGAAAAACAAAAAAAAGCGATTGAAGAGCTTTATAAAAAGTTTGTTAAGATTAAAGAAGAAAAAATTGTAAAAAATCCGGAAATAAAATAAAATTTTAAATATGAAAATTAAAGAAATTTACGATTTAGCGATAAAAATGGGCAAAGAAAGCGATTTTCGGGGAGAAAAGGAGGTAAACGATATTTTAAACAGAAAAAAAGAAAAATTTGAAAAATTATCCGAAGCGGAAAAAATTGATTTTGACCTGGAAAGCCTGGAAAATCCTTATTTAGATTCCAGGATTTTGAATATAGCTCAAGACAAAGAAATAAAAAAAGTTTTAGTGGGAATAGACATAGACCCGTCGGAGATTTTGTTGGCAAAAGAAATCGGCGGGATAGACCTGATTATTTCTCATCATCCTCGGGGAAAAGGATTATCCAGCCTGTCAGAAGTAATGAGTCTACAGTGCGACATTTTAAATCAATACGGGGTTCCCATCAACGTTGCCGAGGGGTTGATGAGGGAAAAAATTTCCGAAGTTGCCAGAGGAATCAATGCACTGAACCATCAAAGAACAGTGGATACGGCAAATATTTTAAAGTTTAACTTAATGTGTTTGCATACTGTTTGCGACAATTTAGCCGCTAAAAAATTGAAAGATTTGGTTGACGAAAAAAAACTGGAAAGAGTTGGCGATTTAATAGATTTGTTAAAAGAAATTCCCGAGTATAAAGAAGCAATGAAAATTGGAGTAGGTCCAAAAATTTTTGTCGGCGACCCGGAAAGAAGGTGCGGAAAAATCGCTTTGACCGAAATTACAGGCGGAACAGAGGGTTCCCCGAAACTTTATGAAAAAATGGCGCAAGCCGGAATAGGAACAATCGTGGGCATGCATATTTCCGAAGAACATAAAAAAGAAGCGGAAACAGCCAATATCAATGTTGTTATTGCCGGTCACATTTCCTCCGATTCTTTGGGAGTGAATTTATTTTTAGACGAGCTTGAAAAAAAAGGAATTGAAATTGTTCCTTATTCGGGCTTAATTAGAATTAAAAGATAAAAATTAAATCGAAAAAAATATGAAAAATTTTTTCTTTACTTCAGAATCAGTGACGGAAGGGCATCCCGATAAAGTAGCGGATCAAATTTCAGACGTTATTTTAGACGACGCTTTAAAACAAGATAAAAACAGCCGGGTGGCTTGCGAAGTTTTAGTCGGAATGGGATACGCGGTTATCGGAGGAGAGGTTACCACTTCCGCTTGGCTTGATGTTGCCAATTTAGCAAGAAATGTAATAAAAAATATAGGGTATAATAAGCCGGAATACGGGTTTGACGGCAATTCAGTTGCTATTTTTAACAGCATCCACGAGCAGTCTCCTGATATTGCCATGGGCGTTAAGAAAACCGCTAGCAAAGAGCAGGGAGCCGGAGACCAAGGGATGATGATAGGGTTCGCCTGTAATGAAACTCCGGAATTAATGCCTCTTCCCATAATGCTGGCCCATAAATTAGTTAAAAAACTATCTCAAGTCAGGAAAGATAAGATTTTACCTTATTTAAGGCCTGACGGCAAAAGCCAAGTTACAATTGAATATGAAAATAATATTCCAAGAAGAGTAAATTCGGTTGTGATTGCCGCCCAGCATGACGATATTTCTTTGGAGAAGGTCAAAGAAGGCGTGATTAATGAAGTAATAAAACCGATTTGCGGAGATTATCTAACTAAAGATACGAAATTTTTTATTAACAATACCGGACGTTTTGTAATCGGCGGTCCGGCGTCAGACACCGGAATGACCGGTAGAAAAATAATGGTTGATACTTACGGCGCCTGGGTACCGGTTGGCGGAGGAGCGATGTCAGGCAAAGACCCGACAAAAGTGGACAGGTCCGCTGCTTATATGGCCCGTTATGTTGCGAAAAATATTGTTGCCGCTGACTTAGCTGAAAAATGCTTGGTAAGGTTTTCTTATGTAATCGGAGGCACCCAGCCTCTTGAAATAAGCGTGGATACTTTCGGGACAGCCAAAATTCCGGAAGAGAAAATAGTAGAAATTATTCCTAAGGTTTTTGACATGTCACCGGGCGGAATCATCACTGGCTTGGATTTGTTAAGGCCGATTTATTTGAAAACCGCCAGTTATGGTCATTTCGGCAGAACTGAGCCGGAATTTACCTGGGAAAGAACTGATAAAATAGAAGAACTAAAAAAGCTAGCTTAAAAATGAAGAGTCATTCCTCTAAGCAAGCTAAAAAAGGGAAAACAACCTATCGAACTCCCGACCAATTTATATATAGAAAATGTCTGAAAACATTAAAGAACAGAGTAAAAAAACTCAGATAAGTTTTATTTTTTGGGAAATTGTTTTATTTTCTTTAACTTTGTTTTTAGGGATTGCCACTTCTTTTCAGATATCCAGATTTATGGGTGTTCAGCAGGCTTCCGTCTCCCCTATTAATCCTTGGCAGTTTATTTTTTCTTTCGCCTTGGGTACCTTGCTGATTTTATCAGTTATTTTTTTTATTAAATCTAAAACAAAGAAAGGGATAATTTTTAAGAGCCTTTTTGTTTTTGTTCTTTTTTGGGGAATTTTATTGACATTAGATGTTTGGCTGGAAAGCCTATTTTCTTTTTCAGGAGCTGTTTTTGCTATTTTTTTATCAATTTTTTTAATTTTTTTGCTATTGAAGAGACCTTCGGTTTTAATTCACAATATTTGTATTATCTTGGGGGTAGCCGGAGTGGGAGCGATTTTGGGGTTAAGAATTGCTCCGGAAACCATGATTTTGCTTTTGATAATTTTTTCGATATACGATTTTATTGCGGTTTATAAAACCAAGCACATGGTAACCATGGCAAAAGAAATGGTGGAGCATCGGGCGATTTTAGCATTGATTGTTCCGCCAAAAATATCGGACTTTAAAGGAAATATCAAAGAAGTAAAAGCTGGTGGCAAATTTTTAATTTTAGGCGGAGGGGATATTGCCTTTCCTTTAATGCTTTGCTCTTCTTTAATTTCAAGAAATGTTTTTTCTTCTTTGATAGTTGGCATATTTTCCATAATCGGACTTCTTTTCAGCTTTTTTATCTTTACTCTTCAAAAAGAAAGAAAAGCAATTCCAGCTTTACCGCCAATTGCCTTGTTCTCAATTTTGGGGTATTTAATCAGTTTATTTTTATAGGTTTATTTTTGTTCAATATTACTCGATTTATCGAGCTTGCTTTTTTTATTAAAACTTTATAGAGTATTTTTAGTATCATTAACAAAAAGTAGGTGAAATAATATGAGAGATATATCTTGTTTACAAGGACCGGAAGAATTGGAAAATCTTAAAAAATATGCATTAAATTCCTTAGACAACCAAGAAAAGACATTCATTAAAAAGATGGATAAAAAAGCGAAAGCTTATGTCGAAGAAGAAAGCTCTGATTTTCTTACGTTAAACGAAATAACGCAATTAGACCGTGTGTGGAAGAAATATCAGCATCTAAGACCATTTGGATTCTTGTTCGATCCAGAAAAAAAGATGCCAAAGGTTTTTAAAAATCAAACAGCTTTTATTGTCTGGACAGTTTGGAGAGCCTTTCATCTTTTAAGCGAAGAAGATTTGAAAGGCGCAGCTTTGGCAGCCGCGGATGTTCTTTCAAGATTTCAGTCACCCTATTTGCCAGAAGCGAAAAAAGAGGCAGTTAAAGCGTTTTCAACGGTTATGCTGAACACGGGATATAGTTGCCCAGAAGATCTATTAATTTCTTTTTGGCAAGAAAAAATATTCCCATTTTTAGAAGGAAAATGGGAATTCAAATGGGAACTTAAATCCTAAAAAATAACCCTAGACTCTTGTAGAAAATAAAATTTTACTTGAGTCTTTTTATTTTCAGAAATTTGAATTAACGGAAAAATCGTCTTGATAGCGATTGGGGCGGTTTTTTTGATAATAAAAAACTCTTGTTAAAAAATACACAAGAGTTAAAATATTAATTTTTGAATTATATCTTTTCTAATTTTTCAAGTTGGAATTTTTTTATTTGACGATTTATTTCTTTCTTGAGTCTTATGTCTTGAAGTTCTGTTTTTGCAAACTTTTTGGCTATTTGTCTTAATTTTTCTTCGTCTATATCTGGAGGTGCACCACTCCATATCGTCTCTATTTCTTCGTCAGTATAGTTTCCTTCCTCTTTCATTATTTCAATAAACCTTTCTTTTTTCATAAGATCACTTTTTAAAGTTCTGAAATTATCTTTAACTTTTAAGAAAATTTTGTCAAACAGGTTCTAATTCTTCAATGAATTCAGGACTTCGCATCTCTCCTCCACCTTTACAGGCTACGGACGGACAAGGTAGAATAAAACAATAATTAAATAATTTAAAATTATGAATAAAAAAATATTAATAGGAATAATAGCAGTAGTAATCGTAGCAGTAGTAATTATAGCGGTTATTATTACAACTTCTTTTTTAAAGCCCAGTTCTAAAAAACAAGAAACAAACGAACCTGTTCAGCAAAAAAATGAAGAAATTGATTCAGCCGCTTTAGACGAATCAATAAAATCAACAATTGAAAGCCTTAAATTAACTTGCGCCGATTTTCTTAAGGGAGATTTAAGTGGTAACCCTGACTCCGATTGTCCAGGATTTGATAAGTCGATAAATAAAAGTCTATGTTTATACTGTTATGCCGTTAAAAATCAAACCCCCGACTTATGCGGAAAAATAGATAATGAGTCCGCCTTAAGGACAATATGTCAAAGAGCAACTGGAACCCCTATTGATGAAATAATAGATTAATAATTTTTTTAAATTAAATTTAAAAATAGGCCTTATATCCCTCCTCCCTCCTGACGGGTAAGTGTTCTATTTGGGGACGATGTTTTAAGAATATTAAATCCATGGCTATATCCATGGATTATTTAATTCTCCGCAAAGATATTAGTAGGACTATCCACAGGTTTATTTTAGAATATGTCCTATTGTGTTGTATAATTAATTTGTATGACAAAGAAAAATGAACCCCTTCAATTGAACCCCCTTCAAAATGAAGCCCTTCAAGTTGAACCCCCTTCAATTGAACCCCCTTCAAATTTTGAAGCCCTTCAAATAATTGAAGCCCTTCAAATATCTAAAAGCACCCTAGAAAGAAGGGTGCGTGAAGCTCTGAAGACAGAAGGGCTTAATTGGAACGATTCCCCTTCAAAGTTTATTGAAGCAGGTTCAATTTTAAGGAAAAAAGCCGCAAGTGAAGAGGAAGGCAGGAAAGATTTTGAATGGATTTATACTCAAGGGTTTAAAGGTTTTGTTAAGAATAAAAGAAGTTACTTTCAGAAATTAAAAGACAATGTAAGAGATAGAATTGAAGCCCTTCAAAAAAGAAGTGAACCCCCTTCAAATTTTGAACCCCTTCAATTGAACCCCCTTCAAAATGAAGCCCTTCAATTTGAACCCCCTTCAAACTTTGAAGCCCTTCAAAAAGCTACCCTAAAGAAGATTGAGCCTGGGACAACGAAGGTAGGACAAAAGAAGCGTTGGATTAGGTTATTGAGAAATGCTTTAAAATTCCAGAACGTAAAGCATGAAGGTAAGGAAGCGGTTTTTAAAAAGGAGATAGAGATTAAAGACGGAATTATTAGAGAACAAAAAAAAGAATTAAAAGAGAGAGAGATTAAAATAAACCAAATAATGGTTTCGGTTGGTCAAGAGCAGGGGAAGGTTGGTTTGCTTATGGAGGAAAACACAAAACTAAAAGACCAATTAAGATTAAAAGCTCCTTCAAGAGAGGAATAAGTAAAAATAGTGGTAGAATAAAATAATAAATAATTAAAAAACAGCATGCCCATAAATTTTGCTTGTATTGTTCCCCACTCGCCATTGCTTCTGCCTTCAGTGGGGTCGAAAGAAGACAGGGAAAAATTTAAAAATACGATAAATGCTTTGGAGAAATTAAGAAATACGCTCACAAAACTAAAGCCAGAGCTAATAATAATTTCCTCTCCTCATAAAAATTGGGGTTTTGACGTTCCTTTGTATTTTTTGGTGGGAGAAAAAAATAAAACGCCCGCAATAGAAGTGGGATTTAGCAGCGAGCAAAAAAATTATATTAAAACTTATTTAACCGAAGAAAAATCACCGCAGTTTTATTTTGAAGAAGGAGAAAAAATGTATAAAACGCAAATTAAGGATTCGAAACCCAATATTGCTTTAATTGCTTCGAGCGATTTATCTCATTGTTTAAAAAAAGACGGTCCTTACGGTTTTCATCCGGACGGTCCAAAATTTGACGAGGCTTTAATAAAATATTTAAAGAAAAAAGATCTGAAAAATATTTTTAAATTGAACGAAAAATATCCTGAATCCGGTGAATGCGGTTTAAGGCCTATTTGTTTTCTTTTGGGCATTTTGAATGCTTGCGGCGTAGATAATAGCATAAGCGTAACTCGGAAAACAGATATTTTATCTTATGAATTTCCTTTTGGCATTGGTTATTTAGTCGCGAGCATGAAGATTTACAGGTCTTTCAGAGTATATACCTAATAAATAAGCTCTAAATTCTTCATATTTTATATTTTTAAATTACACTTTTTTGGTTTGAGGGAAAAGTAATCGCTTTTTTGATATCTTCCTCTCCTTTTAAAAATTTGAGAATTCTTCCTATTCCGAATCCGCAACCGGCATGAGGAACGCTTTTTTCTTTTATTTTTTGGAAATACCAATTAAAGTCTTCCAGTCCTCCGCCTTTTTTCTCCAATCTTTTGAACATCCTTGAATGTTCAAGCCTCCATCTTAATTCTTCCGGCTTGTGGACTCTTTGGGCCGCTCCGACACATTCTCCTCCAAAGGGTATGATTAAATCAGCAGAAAGAACTCTTTCCGGTTTTTGAGGGTCAGGTATCATGTTAAAAAATTTTTCAACTTCAATTTCTTTTCCATGGTCATATAAAGGATTCGGGAAATGAGTGATAAAAAAGGGCTGTTCTCCGAACTGGGCAGCTAATTTTTGTTCATTTTTCGAGGAAATGTCGCTGCCAAAAGGAAGCTCAAGAATTCTGGTTGCATCGTCGTAAGTAATTTTTGGAAAAATAGGTTTCACCTTTTCCAATCTTTCCGTATCTTCTTTCTTAAAATTCATTTCTTCCTTTGTTTTTTCCGGTAGATTTAAGACATCTTCAATGACTTGATAAATAACCTTTTCAATATAAGACAAGAGCTCGTTAAAATTTCCGGCAAATTCAATTTCCATCATTGAAAACTCAGTTAAATGGCGGTTATCAACTCCTTCTTCTGCCCGAAAACTTGGACCTACTGAATAAACTTTTTTAAGATAAGGGACAAAAGCTTCAAGGTATAACTGAGCAGTTTGGGAAAGGTAAGTTCGGTGGGGAGAGTTGGGATTAAACCAATAAAAGTTTCCATTTACTCCTATTTCAAATAAGGTGTCAACGTTTTCGCAGGCGCCGGAAGCTCTGACTATTTTTGGCGGAAAAATCTCAAAAAAATTGGCTTCTTCCAGCCAGTTTCTCATTGATTTTATTACTTGGTTTTCTAATTTAGCCGTGGCAATTTTATCTTCCATAAATTTAAAAAAAATCGCCCTAATGGGCAATTAAGCTTCGACCTTTATTGTTTTTTAATTTCCACTTTTTTTTACGCATTTTTTCTATTGTATTCGACCAGCCATCTTTGTCAAGGCCTTAGTTTTCCACTTTTTTATTAATAAAAAAGTTTTAGCATTTTTTGTTCCTCCTTTTTGTTAAGGCTACGGACGGATAAGTTTTCCTTCGTTCTTGAGAGCTAAGGACGGACAAGGTAGAATAGATTAAATAAACATATGTTAGATAGAAAACAAAAATATTTACAAATAGCACTTAACAGCAGTTTAAGGGAGGCGAAAGAAATTATTTATCAGCTTCCTTTAGATAGAAGAATTATAATTGAGGCTGGCACTCCCTTGATAAAAGAATACGGAGCAGAAGCCATAAGAAATATAAGATATTGGTGGGAGGGAAGGATATTCGGTTACGAATTAAATCCTTATCAGAACGTTACCATCAGATTTCCGCTGATTGATTTAATCAATAAGTCCATAGAGCAAAAAAGAGAGTCACAAATAATAAAAAACCCAAGGGAAAATAAAGAAAAATTTTTTCCCTATATTGTCGCCGACTTAAAATGCATGGATAGGGGAGAAAGAGAAGTAGAAATTGCTAAACAAGCCGGAGCCAATGCTTTGACGGCATTGGGACACGCTCCAATAGAAACCTTAGATGCTTTTATTGAAAATTGCGAAAGACATAATCTAGATTCAATGATCGACATGATGAACGTTGAATTCCCTTTAAACGTAATGCGCCAATTGGAAAAACCGCCAAAAGCTGTTATTTTGCATCGAGGAGTTGACGAAGAAGCTTTAAATCCCGAAAAAGAAATTCCTTTCCATGAAATTCAAAGAATAAAAAACGAATACGATATTTTAATCGCCATTGCCGGAGGAGATTCTTTTTCGGAAGTTCAAAGAGCTTTGTTTAACGATGCCGATATCGTTGTTGTCTGGAAATCATTTTATAAAAGTACCGGGGAGACGGCAAAATTAGCGCAGGATTTTTTGAAAGAAATAAGGTAATAAATTTTAAAAAATAAAAAGAAGGTTTAAGAAACCCTCTTTTTTAATTGGCTAATTTTTATTATTTTTATTTTTTTCTTAAAGAAAGTAAACTCTGGAATCCTTCCATTATTTCTACTGGCAAAGCAAAAATTACGGTTTTTGACGGATCAGGTTGCAGCTTATCTATAGTTCCCAACGTTCTTAAAGACATTCCGCCGGGAATGGAGCCCAAAATATTTGCCGCTTTTTGAATATTTTCCGAGGCCTTTACTTCTCCTTCAGCTTTAATAATAATGGCTCTTTTTTCTCTTTCTGCCTCGGCTTGAGCTGCCATCGCTCTCTTCATTGATGCCGGTAATTCAATGTCTTGCATTTTAATAGCCGTAACATCAACTCCCCAGGGAGCAGTTTGTTCGTCCACTACTTTTTTAATTTCAGCTGCCAATTTTTCCCTTTCGGTAAGCAAAATATCAAGCTCTACTCCCCCTACAATATCTCTCATTGCCGCTAGCGCATATTGAGAAGTAGCATAGCGGTAATCTTCAATTTTTAAAACCGCGTCTTCGGCCCTTTCAACTTTAAAATAAACAACAGCATTAATTCCCACGGGAACGTTGTCTTTAGTAATCGCTTCTTGCCGGGGAATATCAGCCGTGGTGATTCTCATGTCCACTTTAGTCATTATTTGAATTCCCACCAAAATCCAGCGCAGTCCAGGCTCAAAAGTACCGGTATATTTCCCTAAGGTAAGAATCACTCCTTTTTCATATTGTTTAATTACTCTTAATCCGCCCAAACCAAAAACAACAAACAGGAAAAAAGCACCAAATAATATAAAAGGAAACATATATTTTTTATTTATAAATTAATTTTTTCGACTTTGATTTTTTTCAATTACAATAATTATACTATTTATAGCTTTTTTGTCATGTACTCGCCATCTAATCTGTAACCTAATTTTTTGTAATATTCCCTTACTCCTATTCCCGAGATCACTGCGATTCTTGGTAGATGAAATTCTTTTTTAGTAATTTTTTCAGCTTCTTTAATCAATTTTTTGCCCAAGCCTTTATGCTGAACTGCCAAAGAATTTTCTTCTAAAGGAGTTTGTTGTCCGTAAGTATGAAGTTCTCTGACAATAGAAGAATTATTCAAAACAGGAATAAAATTATTTTTAGACCATCTGAGTCTTAAAAAAGCAAAAAGTTTTGTTCTTTTTTTATTTTCAAAACTCAAAAAAGTTTCTTTTCCTCCGGAAGCTTGATAATCTTCCCTGAAAAGAAAAATCTTTTCATTAGGGTCAAAGTTTTCTTTTATTTCCCGGCATCTTATGCAATTGCAATTCAAGTTTCTTTTTTTCATTTCTTTTTGGACAACCTCTCTTAAGTTGGAAATTTTTGAACCTGATTCGATTTTTTGAGCTGGTATATCCCGAAAAAGGCGGGCTAATCTTATCCAGCGAGGAAGAACGGTTTTTACTTTAATTAAAAGTTCAATCAAGTCTTTATCAGAATATGATTTGTAATTTCCTTGTTTCCAAGTCTTATATAGCTCCGAGCCCTTGCAAACTAGGCAAGGATAAATTTTCAACCAGTCGGGCTTATAAGCGCCATTATTAATAATTTCTTCAAAAGCCAAAAAATCCTTTTTTAAATCGGAGCCGGGGAGATTGGGCATCATTTGGTACATTATTTTAAATCCAACATCTTTTAATAATTTCGTGGCTGAAATTATTTTTTTTAAGCCGTGGCCCCGGTTTGATTTTTTGAGAATTTTTTCGCTAACCGCTTGAACCCCCAATTCCACCATTGTAATTCCCAGCATCCTCATTAAAAGAATTTCTTTTTCGTTTATAAAATCGGGCCTGGTTTCAATCGAGATTCCCACAATCCTATTTTTTGTTTTTTCGTTTATTTTTTTCTCTTTTTTGAAAATTTTAATATCAGATTTTTTTATTTCTTTTTTTCCATTAGCAGCGCTGAATAAATTAGCAAAGAACCAAATTTTATAATTTTTCGGATACGAAGAAAAAGTGGCCCCAATAACTCTTAACTCAATTTTATCGGTAGGGTGTCCTTGTTTTTTCAAGCTTTCAATCCTTTTTTGAACCTGCAAATAGGGGTTAAAGTTTAATTTTAGAGCTCTTTCTGCCGCCGGTTCTCCCTTTAAATAACTTTTCGGCAATCCTTTTTCAGTTGGGCAGAAAATACATTTTCCCGGGCAGGAATATGGCTTGGTCAGAACGGAAACAACGGCCACTCCCGAAAGAGTCCTAACAGGCCTTTTTCTGAGAATTTTTTCCAAACTTTCATCTCTCTTTATTCTTTTTTCTTTCAACAATTCATGATAAGCTTGAATAAGCTGGACATTGGAAAAACAAGGGATTTTAAATTTTTTAGCCATTTCCCTTTTAGTTTTAGCCAGCTCTTCGGAGGTTTTTGCTTTTTTATTTATTAATTCTTTTATTATAATTTTTTCTATTTTCATGGATGAAAAATATGCGGAATATTTATTAGTAGAGGGTCGCAAGGGATATGATGTTATATCCAAGGAATTTTCCGATTCCCGAGCTTTTTTGTGGGAAGAATTGATTCCCTTGGCAAGATACATTGAGCCCGGAGACAAGGTTTTGGATTTGGGTTGCGGCAATGGCCGGCTTTTCGGATTGTTAAGAGAAAAAAACATAAACTATGCCGGGGTGGACAGTTCCGAAGAGCTTATTAAAATTGCCAAGGAAAAATATCCGGAAGAAGCTTCCAGGTTTTCGATAGCCGAAGCCTTAAATTTGTCTTTTCCCGATAATTCTTTTGATAAAATTTATTGTATCGCTGTTTTACATCATATTCCGTCCGATAACTTTCGCTTAAAATTTTTAGAGGAAGCAAAAAGAGTTTTAAAAAATAAAGGACTTTTAATTTTAACGGTTTGGAATCTTTGGAGCAAAAAGGAAACCTTCTGGTTTTTATTAAAGTATACAATTTTAAGATTTTTTGGAAAGTCAAAATTAGATCAAAAAGATATTCTTTATCTCTGGAAGGGGTCTCAAGAAAAAAAGAGAGCTGAGCGTTATTTCCATTGTTTTGACAAAAAGGAGCTGGAAGGTTTAGCTAAAAAGTCCGGTTTTCACGTGAGAGACTCGGGATTTTTTTCCAGAGGCAAAAACAAGAAAGCCAATATTTATTTGGTAGTTGAAAAATAATTAGTGTCTGTAATACGCCCTCGTAGTTCAATGGACAGAGCGCGAGCCTTCTTGCCCCATAACCTTATGCGCCTGTAGTTCAACGGATAGAGCGTTGGCCTCCGAAGCCAAAGATTACTGGTTCGAATCCAGTCAGGCGCATTATTGCGGTTCAAGGCGAAGCTTGAAATATAGGTTCGACTCCTGTCGAGGGCACACAGCTTGTCTGTAAAAATTGTTAATAAATAGTGGAAAAAAAGAGGGGGAAAAAATAAGTTTTTAAACTTGACGAATAGTTTTTAAACATTAATATCAAAACTGAGAGAAGGACAAATAGGGCAATAAGGTTTAGTAATGGAAGTGTTTGCGCAATTAGCTGTTGCCCAACTAGCTTAAGAACACTAAAATTATTAAATTTTCGTTCATTTCTCTCAAACAGGCGGTTGTGAATAACGACTGTCTGTTCTTTTTTGTTTTTATTTAAATCTGTTAAAATACAATATAATCAATTAACTAATCCATATAAGTAAAAATTATGAAATACAAAATTGCGGTTTCAGGAGCTGCTCAGATAGTCCATTGTTGCGAAAACGTAGAAAAATTGGCTGAAGAGGTCGGCAAAGAAATTGCCCGTCAGGATTGCATTATAGTTACCGGGGCAACCACCGGAGTTCCTTATTTTTCCGCCAAGGGAGCGCAGAAAGCCGGCGGAATAAGTATCGGTTTTTCTCCGGCCGCTTCAGAGCTATCCCACAAGAAAGCCTATCGCCTTCCTCTTGATGCTTTTGACACCATGGTTTATACCGGTTTTGACTATGCGGGGAGGAATCTTCTGATGACTAGAGCCGCTGATGCGATAATTGTTATTTGCGGAAGAATGGGAACGTTAAATGAGTTTACAATCGCTTTTGAAGACCAAAAACCAATCGGCGTTTTAATAGGTTCGGGAGGGACGGCCGACATGATAAAGGGATTAATAAGAAAGCCTTTTCGGGGAAAGCTAAGAATAGCCTATGAGTCCGACCCTAAAAAATTAGTCAGCGAGGTTATTAAATTAATAAAAGACAAAAAAGGTCGATAATTTAAAAAAATAATAAAAAAATATGGCTCAAACAAAACAAAAAAAAGACAAATTAATAGGAAAAATTTCTCATTATTACAGCAACATCGGGGTAGCTGTGATTGATTTAACCGGAGCCTTGAAAGTCGGAGATTCAATCAGGATTGTCGGCGGAGAAAATACCGACTTTACCCAGGAAGTTGATTCAATGGAAATTGACCGCAAAAAAATAAAAACCGCCAAGTCCGGTTCTTCCATCGGGTTAAAAATAAAAGAAAAAGCCAGGGAAGATTATAAGGTTTATAAAGTCTAGGTTTATTTTTTTAAAATGAATATTATTAATTTTCAAATTTTTTTTCAGTTGATAATGGCAGTTTGTCTTGGAGCTATAATCGGCTTGGAAAGAGAATTTAAAGAAAAGGGAGCGGGCTTGAAAACCTACAGCTTGGTAAGTTTGGGTTCTTGTGTTTTCGCCATAACAGGAATGGCGTTATTTAAATCCTCTGTCGCGGAGTCCGGTTTTTATTTGGGGTCTTCGACCATCGTCCAGGCAGTGGCGATGGGAATCGGTTTTATCGGGGCAGGAGTTATTTTTCAAAAAGAATCTAAAATCGAAGGCATAACCACGGCAGCCGGTTTATGGGTTACAGCAGCCATGGGAATGGCCGTGGGACTAGGTCTTTATTTTATTTCTTTCGCTACCACTTTATTGATGATTGCTATTTTTGTCGGTTTTGGTTTTTTTGAAAATAAAATTTTGAAAGAAGAGGTAAAAAAGATTAATAAAAATAAAAAAAGATAAAAATGCGGCGTTGCCCTGTCAAAGGAGAGAAGGGGATGTATTTTTTATAAAAGATTAAAAAATGAAAATAGTTGCCGATTTTCATATTCATTCAAAGTATTCCAGAGCTACCTCTCCCCAGATGGATTTGGATAGCTTGGATAAATGGGCAAGAGTTAAAGGAATTGATGTTTTAGGTACGGGTGATTTTACCCACCCTCAATGGTTTAAAGGTTTGAAAGAAAAACTGGAAATGGCGGAGCCCGGTTTATTTAAATTGAAAAAATCCGACTCAAAAATAAGATTCATATTGACCGTAGAAATTTCCGGTATTTACAGTAAAAACAACAAGGTCCGCAAAATTCATAATTTAATTTTTTCTCCTTCTTTTGAAATAGCTGAAAAAATAAATACCCAGCTTGGCTTAATCGGTAATTTGAAATCCGATGGCCGGCCTATTCTGGGCTTGGACTCGAAAGAATTGGCAAAAATTGTTTTTAGCATCTCCAAAGATTGTGTTTTGATTCCCTGCCATATTTGGACGCCTTGGTTTTCTTTGTTCGGCTCCAAATCAGGGTTTGATTCTATCGAAGAATGTTTTGAAGAATACTCCTGTTATATTTTTGCCGGAGAAACCGGATTATCTTCTGACCCGGCAATGAACTGGCGGATTTCCGCTTTGGATAAAATTACCCTTATTTCCAACAGCGACGCCCACAGTCCGGCTAAAATCGGCCGTGAAGCGAATATTTTTGATTTAGATTTTTTAAGTTATTCAAATATTGTTGAGGCGATAAAATCAAAAAACCCTAAAAAATTTCTTTATACGATTGAATTTTATCCTCAAGAAGGAAAATACCATTATGATGGGCATCGCAATTGCGGAGTAAATTTTTCTCCCAAAGAATCTAAGAAATGCGGAAACATTTGTCCGGTTTGCGGCAAAGGTCTGACAATAGGCGTTTTAAACAGAATAGAAAAGCTTTCCGACCGGCCCGAAGGATTTAAACCTCAAAATGCGATTCCTTTTAAAAGTTTGATTCCTCTGCAAGAAATAATCGCCGAAAGCTTGGGAATAGGGGTTGGAACAAAAAAAACAACGAAAGAGTATGAAAATTTAATTAAGAACTTCGGAAACGAATTCAATGTTTTACTGGAAACTTCTTTGAAAGACCTTGAGAAGGTTTCCAGGCCTGAAATCGCAGAAGGGGTTTTAAGAAGCAGAGAGGGTAAAATTTATATTGAGCCCGGATACGACGGAGTTTACGGAAAAATTAAAATTTTTTCCAAAGAAGAACAAAAAAAATTGTCTCAGCAAGGCAATTTATTTTAGTTAGAGGGATGGAGTCCGCTTTATCAGATTATTTTTTATTTCAAAGTTTCCCTCCAAAAATTTTTCAATTACCCAAATGTTGGTTTTACAATGCTCGGTAACTTCTGAAACAGTTACCGAGCTTTTTCTTTCAATTAAAGCCAAGTAAATTAAAATTTGGTCAGCTAGGCGTTTATCAAGACAGGCGTTGCTTTTTTGCTCTTTTAAAAGTTCCAGAGCCGTTTCCTTTCCAATATCCTCGGCTCTTTTTCCAAATTTTCCCAGGCCGTCGGTTCCGATAATTGTATTTTCGAATTCGCAGATTATACAAACCTGGCTTCCCGGGCATTGAGTCTGATAATATTCTGCCTTTTCTTCAACATTTAGGTTTAACTCTCCAAGAACCTCCCTTATTCCGGCTAATTGTCTTTCAGCCACTTTTTTTGATTTTAAAAACTCGGAAGCTCCCGAAAAAACCCTGATTTTTTTAAATTCTCCTCTTTCCACAAGGTTGATTTTTTTTAATTTTGAAGGAATTATTTTAATTTTTAAATTGGCATTTCCTTCCGGGTAATATCCTTTTTTTAAAATTTCTATTTCTATTTTTCCTCCCAGCTTTTCTAAAACTCTTAAAAAACAATATTGAAAATAATCAATGGTCGGAGAAAAAAAAGTATCAGTTGCTCCTCCTTCAATAATAAGAGTTGTTGGAGATTCGCTTAATAAACAAAAAGGCAGCAATCCCTGTAAAAGCAAGGTTATGCTTTCGGCAGCAGGCACCTTGATGTTGAACGATTGCCGGCCGTTTTTAATTTTTCCGGGAAAAAATTTAATCTCTTTCGACCCTAGAAAATCTCCCTCTAACTTGCCTTGGCAAAGCAGGGACAGGGTTTGAACCTCCAAAAGATGCTGATGGGCCAATCCTGGCCTTTCCCGACCCTTTCTGATATTTAAAATCCGGCATTCTTTTTTGGTTATTGCCGACAAAGCCAAAGCTGTTCTTAAGATTTGGCCCCCGCCTTCGCCATGAGAGCCGTCAATTTCTATCATAAAGTTAAAAATATGTTATACATCATTTTAAATTATTTTCAAGTTCTTGACAAACTTTCTTCAAAAAATAAAAATAAAGAAGAAAAAAATAAAAAAATTTATGGAAGAAGGAAAAATTTATTTAACCAAGGAAGGATTGGAAAAAACAAAGAAACAATATCAGGACTTATGGAAAATCAGAAAGGCAAAATCAGCCGATGATATTCCCCAATTTTTACAATCCGAAGAAATAAACCCTGAATATTTAAGTTTTCAGGAGGATTTGAATTTTTTAGAAAATAAAATATCGGAGCTTAAATATATTTTAAAAAATTTTCAATTAATTGAACCTCCGGCTAAAGCAAAAAGAGAGGTTGTTAATTTGGGGGCTCAGGTTTGGCTTGAGAGCAAAAACAATCAAATAGATAAATTCAGAATAGTCGGGCACTTGGAAACGAATCCTTTTGAAGGCGAGATCAGCAACGAGTCGCCTTTGGGCCAGGCTTTATTGGGCCATAAAACAGGAGAGGAAATAATCGTTCCCTTGGCAGTAAAAACAAAATACAAAATAAAAAAAATTGAGTACAGAAGATAAACAGCGTTAGAGGGCGCCTCTGATGGGACCTTGTTTAAAGCGCTGTTTTACTTTTTTAAACCAACTGGACTATAATTAGATTATCTGCTTATGAAAAAAATTTTATTATTTTTGATTTCTTTAACAATAGGCGTGGTTGTTTTTGGCATCGTCACTTCAAAAGTCGGGTTTAACGACATTGCCCAGGCTTTTTCTTTGTTTTCCCTTCGAGGATTTTGTGTTATTTTATTTTTAACTTTAATTATTGCTTTAATCGATATTTGGAAGCTAAAGTTTATTTTAAAAAGCCAGGGTTATAATATTTCTTATTGGGGAGTTGCTCAGACCTGGCTTCCAGGTGTTGCTATTTCCTATTTATCTCCTTTCGCCATTTGGGGTGGCGAGTTTTTCATGACCTATACTTTAACCAAAAAATATTTTTTACCTTGGGAAAAAAGCGGAGCAGCTGTTTTCATTTTTAGAGCCGTAGATGCTACTATCTTTTTTCCATTTTTAATTTTAGGAGTTTTAATTTTTCCCATTACAGCAGGTTACTTCCCCGCCAGTAAAGTATTAATTGCCGGAGGAATAATAACCGCTATTTTTGTTGTTTTGCTTATAAATTTCTATATTAAAAGTTTCAAAGGCCAGAGTGTTTTATCCGGGTTGTTAAAAATTTTTGGCAAAGATCCTGAAAAAGTCAAAGAGGGCAAGGGGGGGAAATTAATTTTTGGCGGAGAACAAGAAACGCTTAAATTTTTTAAACCAAGAAAAAAAGAAATGTGGATAGCGATAGGAAATTCACTTTTAAAATATTCAATTATTTTAATGAGAGCTTGGCTTTTAATTTTTTTCTTTCAAGGAGGATTAAATGTTTTAAAGGCACTCGCTGCCTACGGTTTTTTTAATTTAGCCGACATGTCTCCTATTCCGGCTCAATTGGGCATTCAAGAAGCAGCGCAAGCGTTGGTTTTCCAAGGCTTCGGATTAGGGGCCAATGTTGGAGTTGCTTTTTCCTTGGTTTTAAGAGCGATGGATTCGCTTATTTGCTTAACCGGCCTTTTACTTCTACTGAAAGTTGGCATCGAACTGATTAAAAAGAGAATAATGGAAATAATCGATAAATTCGTTTCGAAAGAGCCCGAGGAATAAACAATGAAAACAAAATAATTTTTCAAAAATTCCACCAAGAGGCGGAATTTTTTTTTATTAGAAATAATTGCCATATGGTATAATTAAAAAATGAAATTTAAAATTAATCGTATTGTAAAATATTTAATCTTGAGCGATTTGTTTTTTTGGACGGGCTGGGGATTAATCAATCCTATTTTCGCTATTTTCATTATTCAAAGAATTGAGGGCGGATCGGCCCTTGTAGTGGGCTTGGCAGCCGCGGTTTACTGGATTTTAAAATCCGTTCTCAGGGTTCCCATCGGTATGTTTTTAGATAAATGTCCTGGAGAAAAGGATGATTATTTATTTTTGGTTGCGGGATTGTTTATGGCCTCGATGGTTTCGTTCGGTTTTTTATTTGCTAAAAGTCCCGGGCACATTTATTTATTGCAGGCGCTTAACGCCGTGGGGATGGCTTTATCTCTTTCAGGATGGCAGGCTATTTTTACCCGTCATATCGATAAAGGCAAAGAAGCTACTGAGTGGGGATTGGATGCTACGGGCTTGGGTATCGGCATAGGCGTTGCCGGAGCTTTAGGCGGTTGGGCGGTAACCAGTTTTGGATTTGAAATAATTTTTGTGGGAGTTGGGATTTTGGGATTAATCAGCGTTGTTTTTCTTTTTGGTTTAAAAAATGAAATCAAGGGAGTTTTTGACCATGGCTTGCATTTTTCTTTTAAAGAAATTTTTCATAGAGAATAAATAAAAAATGAAAAACCAAGAGGTTGCTAAAATTCTTTATGACATAGCTATTTTTTTGGCTATAGACGACGTGGCTTTCAAACCTTATGCTTACGAAAAAGCGGCTTTAAATATAGAAAGTTTGGAAGAAGACCTTGAAGATATCTATAAAAAAGGAGGGAAAGGAGCCTTGGAAGATATTCCCGGAGTCGGAAAGAATATCGCCGATAGCATGGAAGAATATTTAAAAACTGGGAAAATAAAATATTACGAGTCATTAAAAAAGAAACTTCCGGTAGAACTGGATGAGTTAATGGCGATAGAAGGGGTGGGTCCTAAAAAAATAAAAGTTCTTTATCAAAAACTGGGAATTAAAAATTTAAAAGAACTGGAAAGGGCCGCCAAAGGCCACAAAATTGCTTCTCTTTTTAGTTTTGGAGAAAAGAGTGAAAAAAATATTTTAGAAGGAATCGCTTTTTTGAAAAGAAGCAAGGGTCGGTTTCTTTTGGGAGAAATTTTTCCCAAAGCTAAAGAAATAGAAGAAAAACTGAAAGCATTAAAGGAAATTAAAAAAATTTCACAAGCCGGTTCCCTGAGAAGGAAAAAAGAAACAATTGGCGACGTCGATTTTTTAGTTGTTACGAAAAATCCAAAAAAAGTAATGGATTTTTTTGTTTCTTTGCCCGGTGTTGATAAGGTTTGGGCCAAAGGCCTTACCAAAGCTTCGGTTAAAATGAGCGGGGGATTTGATGTTGATTTAAGGGCGGTTCCTGAAAAAAGCTACGGTTCTGCTTTGCAATATTTTACAGGTTCCAAAGAGCATAATATTGCCACCAGAAAAATTGCAATAAATAAAGGATTAAAGCTTAACGAATACGGCGTTTTTAAGGGGAAAAAAATGGTGGCCGGCTGGAGCGAAGAAGGAATTTATCGGGCATTGGGAATGTTATTTATTGAGCCTGAGCTCAGAGAAAACAGGGGCGAAGTTGAAGCTTCTCTGGAGGGGAAGTTACCAAAGCTAATAGAGTTGGGCGATATTAAAGGAGATCTGCATTGCCACTCTGATTGGGATGGCGGGGAAAATTCAATTTTAGAAATGGCCCGAACGGCAATTGAAAAAGGTTATGAATATTTGGGGATCAGCGACCACACTAAATTTTTAAGGATAGAGCAGGGCTTGGACGAGAAACAATTGGAAAAACAAAGAAAGGAAATAGAAAAATTAAATCGTAAATTAAAAAAAGAAAATTTAAAATTTAAAATTTTGCAGGGAGCGGAAACTAATATTTTAAACGACGGGTCTTTAGATATTAAAGACAAAGCTCTTTCGAAGTTAGATTATGTAATTGCCGGCGTTCATTCTTCTTTAAAAATGCCCAGAGCCAAAATGACGGAAAGGATTATAAGAGCCATGAAAAATCCTTTTGTTAAAATTATTTCCCATCCTACAGGGAGAATCCTTAAAAAAAGAGACGAATATCAGGCGGATTTCGATAAAATTTTAAGGGCAGCCAAAGAATTTGGAGTGGCTTTGGAGGTGAACGCTTGTCCGGAAAGAATGGATTTGAACGATATTAATATAAAAAAAGCAATGGAAGCCGGGGTTAAGCTGGCAATAAATACCGATTCTCACCGCAAAGACCAATTGAAATTTATGGAATTCGGCATTTTTCAAGCCAGAAGAGGCTGGGCAAAAAAACAGGATATTATTAATACTCAATCTTTGGAAAATTTGTTTACTTTATAAACAGGTGCTTTGTTTATTTTTTTGTTTTATAATATAATAATAAAAATAACACCATAAAAAATGTTTAAATTAAAAAAAGCTTTTACCCTTCCGGAACTTTTAGTTGTTATTGCGGTTGTAGGAATTATAAGCGGGGTTGCTTTTGCTTGGGTTCAAGGGGAAAGAGCGAAAGGCAGAGACACAAAGAGAGTGGCAGAAATTAATACTCTAAGGGATGCTTTACAATTATATAAAATGGATAAAGGCATATACCCCACCTCTACGGGAGAAGAAGCATGGTGCTCAGTTGAAGGAGATAACTTAAAGCCGGGATGTGACTTACTAGAAAAACTTGCTCCTTATCTTCCTCAAGTACCAAAAGATCCTCTTTTTGGTAAAATAATTGGTAACAAATTTTTTTCCTATCAATATATATCCACCTCTTCGGGTGCAGGTTATAAACTTCATGCTGATTTGGAAACTGAAAGCTTTTTTTGTTTAGGCGCCGGAAATTCTCCTTGTTATGAAATATCTGGGGGAATAGGCGGTTCTGATATAGTTTATGTTCTGCCCCCTATTCCAGCTTGTCCTAATGGCATTAGAGAAGGCTCTGAACTTTGTGATTGTAATGGTCCTTGTTCTGGTGCTGGAGAAACCTGTCTTCTTCAATCAGCTCCGCCTCTTATAGGAGGAACCCTTTCTTGCAAGGATGATTGTTCTGGTTTTGATACTTCAACTTGTTCTTGCGCCTGTTCCGAATCAATTGAAGGTCAGACTTTTTTAACACCTTGCGAACAATGTAGTTCTGTCAGTCCATCAAAATATTGTCCACTGACAGGAGGGCCATTAATACCAGATTATTGTGGCAGCGGAAAGCCATGTAATTGTCATCCTCAAATAAATTTTGATCCGACTTCTTATTCCTGGCCAGAAGAGGCTGGCATGGTGCCTATTGCAGTTGTACTCTCCGAAAGCGTGAATGCGACCATTACTGTACAGTATAAAATTATTGCCGGCGGTACGGCTGGAGACCCAGGATGTGAGTCGGTTCCGGGGCATCCGGGATGGAGCATATGTAAAGCATATATTGATGAGGGTGACGACTATAATCTTGAAGGAAACGGTATTCTTACTTTTGGTCCCAACGTTAAAAAAGAATATATTTACGTCAGTATTTTAGACGATAGTGAACAAGAAAATGACGAGACGTTTTTCCTAAACATTTACAATGCTTCTTCTTCTTATCTTGATGCTGAACATGAACCTCAAATTGGTCCAGATGATGATTTTACTTTTACAATTGAGGATAATGACTGGAAATTATATGAACAACAACCTGTTAGTGGTGGACAATCCAAAGCTTTATACGGAGATATCTGGGGTGCTCAGACTTTTACTGTTGGTAAAACGGGAGATAACGAAAATCATTATATAAAAAGTGTATGGTTGTGGTTAAAAAGAGTTGATAGGCCCTCAGGAGATCTTAAGGTTAGTATTAGAAATGTAGATGGACGTGGATTTCCGACGGGTACTGATTTAATATTCGGAACCACAACAGCCGGTGATTTGCCTTTGGCTTATGCCACTCGAACAATAGCTTTTAGGCAGAGTCCTGTTTTATTAAGTCCAAACACTAAATATGCAATTGTAGTTAGGTGTACTGACGCTAATAGTTCAGCGCCATGTTATTGGCAAGCAGACTATGCTGAACCAAACGGCCCTTATTCTGGAGGAAGTCTTTTTACCTCTCCATTAGGAGCTCCTGGAAATTTTTTGAATCAAAGCATTACTACAGATTTTCTATTTCAGGAATACGGATCTTTCGCTCCCAGCGTTTCTTTTTCAGAAGATTCCGGATTTGTGGACGCAGAAGATCCGCTAACAATAATCTACTTAAATATTTTGCCTGGGGCGGGTGGCGCAGAAAGAGTACATATTGAAAGTACTGGCGGTACGGCTGAAGAAAGGGTAGATTATGATCCTATTGATGAAGATTTTGTTTTTAAGCCTGGCTTTCCTAATCATTTTTTTAAACCAACAATTCATCCTAATCCCGCTAATCCTGGCGCCAGAACAGTTATTTTTACTCTTTCTAACCCCAGAGACTGCATGCTTGTTGCTCCTGTTACATACACTCTAACAATAATAAATGGAGAAGCCGTACCAATAGTTAAAACTATCGATGCCACGCCTATAGGCGAAAACTCAGCTACCCTTAAAGGCAACATTGATTTCCGTGGCTCTGCTAATGTTACGAAAAGAGGTTTTGAATGGGGAACAACCACCGGAGTTTATCTAAGCAGTTCGACTGAAACAAGCTCTTATCCTGAAGGACCCTTTGATTTTCCAGTAGCTACTTTGAAAAAATGTACTGAATATTTTTATCGAGCCATAGCCTACAATAGCGTTGGTTGGGGCACTGGTGAGGAGAAATCATTTAGAACTATTGGATGTCGTCCGCCAGCACTTTGGACCAATGCCGCCACAAAAGGCGCCACCTGGGCTATTCTTAGTGGTTTATTTACGATTCCGCCTCTTGGTCCTAATGACGTTACAGAAAGAGGTTTTAAATGGGGGACAGCTTCCGGAGTTTATCCAAATATTTGGACTGAAACATCAGCATATTATCCTCCAGGAACTTATACTTCTACAATAAATGTAATCTGCGACACTTCTTATTATTATCGAGCCATAGCTAAAAGTAGTGACGGTTGGGGCACCGCAACAAACCAGATTCAATTTACTACTGATGGGTGTACTACGTCAGCCACTCCAACAGTTGTAACCAAGGATGCCACAATCATAGGCAATACCACGGCTACCTTTAACGCTACTATTACTGACAGCGGAACGGCTTCCACTACCCAAAAAGGATTTAGATGGGGAACAACACTAGGAGGACCTTATCCAAACATTTGGACTCAAACAGGAACTTGGGGTGCAGGAGGTTATTCCTCTTCAACAACTGGTTTAACCAGCTGTACTAATTATTATTATCGAGGCATAGCTTACAATAGTGTTGGCTGGTCAACTGCAACCAATGAGATTCAATTTAAAACTACTGGATGTGACTGGTACGACCCTTGGTTATTCCGTAAAAAAATAACCATAGACCGCACCAAAGTTGCTGCTGATTTAATCGATTTTCCAGTTTTAATTTCTACTATCAGCGCTGATTTATCATCAAAAGCCCAATATGATGGTGATGACATTTTGTTTACTTTATCAGACGGAATAACCAAAGTACCTCATGAGATAGAAAAATACGCTTCTTCTACGGGTGGATTAATAGCTTGGGTAAAAATCAATGTTTCTTCAACCGCAGATACTTATTTATATATGTATTATGGAAACGCTGTTGTTTCTAATCAGCAACAAATAATTAATACCTGGGACAGTAGCTTTATGATGGTTCAACATATGAACGGCGCGCCATACAGCGCAGTGGATGACTCCACAGTCAATAATAATGATGTTACTGGCGCTAATGGTTGCACATTCAATCAATCAGCTAAAATCGGATACGGTGTTGTTTTTTCAAAAGCTGCTTCAAATTGGTTAAGCATTTCTGATTCATCTACTTTACGTCCGGCGAATGGGATAACAATGGAAGCATGGTTTAAAACTGCGTCGATAACCACAGGTCAAAGAATTTTTAATAAGGGAATCGTAACGTCTCCTTATTCTGGATATTCACTTTTGGTATATGCAGATCGTTTTCTTTGGCAGATGTATGCAGGGGCATTAAATCAATATGATGATTTTAGTGCTACTATTTTAAATAACACATGGTATCATGTTGTTGCATCGTATGACAAACAATATATGCGTGTTTATCTAAACGGTTCACTTCTTGCAAGTCATGTCGAAACTGATCCCATAACCCATAATTCAACCGTCCCTCTTTATATAGGCAGAAGCAATGCCGGCGGTGAATATTTTGACGGACTTCTTGATGAAGTTAGAATTAGCAGTAACGGTAGAAGCGCGGCTTGGATTTCTACTTCTTACAGTAATCAAAGTTCACCATCTACTTTTATGAGTTTTGGAATTGAAGAAAATCTTTGATGATTAGATTGATTAACGAAGCCTTTTAAAATCAACCTTATTTTTAGCATCTAAAAAACAATAACTCTTTAACAAACCGAGTTATTGTTTAGTTTATGTTATTAGAAAAATCAGCCGGAGCAATAATTTTTACAAAAGACAAGGAAATTAGATATTTATTATTGCGTTATCCTTGTTCCGGAAAAGCGCCAAAGGAATATTGGGATTTGCCAAAAGGCCATATTGAAAAAGGGGAAAAGCTGGAAGAAACAGCTAAAAGGGAAATAGAAGAAGAAACAGGACTAAAGGAGATTAAATTTATTCCCGGCTTTAAGGAAACAATTAAATATTTTTTCAAGTTTAAAGAAAAAAACATTTTTAAAATTGTTGTTTTTTTTCTTGTTAAAACTAAAGCTAAAAAAATAAAAATATCTTTCGAGCATTTAGGTTTTAAATGGTTATCTTATGAAAAGGCCCTAAATCAACTTTCTTTTAAAAATGCCAAAGAAATTCTTAAAAAAGCCGATAATTTCCTTTCAGAAAAGAGTTTATGATATTGTAAGAAAAATTCCCAAAGGCAAAGTTTTAAATTATAAAAAAGTAGCGGAGCTGGCCGGTTTTCCTAGGGCTTGGCGGGCAGTTGGTAATATTTTGAATAAAAACAGAGAACTTGATATTCCTTGTCACCGAGTCGTGAAATCTGACGGGAAAATCGGCGGTTATAATAAAGGAACAAATAAAAAAATATTGCTTTTAAAAAAAGAAGGTTTTATAATAAAGAATCTTTCTTTGACAAAAAAATAAGGAGAGAAAAAAAGATGCTCGAGGAACTGAAACAAACGAAAAATCAGCTGGAACAAATAAAAGAAACCGTTGGAAAGGCAAATTTTTTTGAAATAGAAAAATTGGATATTCGCGGGAACAAAGATCCGATAGAAATTGAAAAATCGATAGAAGTTTTTTTTGAGATAATGGCTCTATCCACTGATTTAAAGAAGTTTTTTACTTCTATTCAATACAAAGTGATAGACAAAAGAATAGAAGGAGAGAAACGTCTTGAATCATTAAACAAAAAAGCTCTTCAAATAGAAGAGCTAGTTTTTTTGTTTTAACATGATTTTCATTCACTCAAGCAATTCTTTATAATTTTTTCCATAATTTTGGGATATTTTTGGCCCAATTCCGCCAGAATTTTTCTGTCAATTTCAATCTTGTTTTTTTTTAATCCATAGATGAATCTACTGTAAGATAAATTGTTTTGTTTGCAAAAAGCCGCAATCTGGATTTGCCAGAGGCCCCGGAAGTTTCTTTTTTTCTTTTTTCTGTCTACAAAGGCGTGAGTGCCGGCGTGAAGCATTGCTTCCTGCGCCGCCCTGTATTTTGATTTTCTTCCCCATTTGAAGCCCTTGGTCTGTTTTAGAAATTTCTTCTTTTTTTTATGGGCAGCCTTCCATCTTTTTACTCTTGCCATAATATTTATGAATTATTAATTAATTTCTTTATTTCTTTAGCCAGGGAACCCTCAATTTTTATCCATTTTCTGCCTTTTCTTATTCTTTCTCCGGATTTTTTGGCCCGGAAATGGTCCTGACCGGTAGCTCTTCTCAGAACCTTGCCGGTTTTTGTGATTTTGAATCTTTTAGAGATTGATTTTCTAGTTTTCATGGTCTTTTTTAGCAATAATCATTGATAAACTGCATGAAATCATTTTTAATTCCTTTTCGACTTTAAACGGAATTTTTTCGTTTAATATTTTTAAAAAATTATTTATTTTTTCTTTAGCCAGATTACCAAAAGCCCTTTCCCTTCCCCTTAAGCGCATTCCAATTCTTACCTTGTCGCCCTTTTTGAAAAACTTTTCAGCCAAATTGGCTTTGGTTTCCAAGTCATGCAGGGAAATATTAAAGCCCAATCTTATTTGTTTTAATTCTCCGGATTTTTTGCTTAGTTTTTTGTTTTTCTTTTCCTGATGATAGATATATTTTCCATAATCCATTATCCGGCAAACCGGCGGCTCCACTTTTTCGGTGACTTGGATTAAATCCAGGCCTTTTTCTATGCTTAGCTTCAAAGCCCTTTCTAACTCCATAATTCCGAGCTGCCCTCCGGTTTCGTCCACTACTCTGACGGACCTGCTCCTTATTTGATTGTTGATGAGTGGTTTTTTAAACAGATTTTTTAAAAAATTAACCCTTTTTAAGGTTTTTTGTACGTTGTGGAGACGGAGGGAATTGAACCCTCGTCCAGAAATTTTTTTTGAATAATTCTACAAACTTAACTTATTTTTATTTTTGGAATCTGAGTTTAAAATAAGTAAAATTTCAGATTCCTAGTTTCATTCATTTCGGCAGGCGCTTTGAAACGAAAGCTACTGCTCATCTCGATTTTTGACACCTATTTTTAGCTATCGAGAGTCACTAAAATAGATGGCTTTAAGCAAAAGCTAAAGCGGGTTTTTTGAATAAGTTGACACTTATCATTTTCCGGAAGTTTAACGAGAATTCCGGAGGACTCGGCTTGATTATTCAAAAATAAAATTCCTGTCGAATCTGTTCGTCCCCGTATTAAATTTTTAACTTTGATTGATTGCTCTTTTAATTTCCCGGTCTGTGTCCCTTTTTTTTATCAGCTCTTTTTTATCGAATTTTTTCTTTCCTTTCGCAATCCCGATTTCTATCTTTATTTTGCCTTTTTTAGTATAAGCTTTTAAAGGGATTATTGTCAACCCTCTTTGGCTTGATTTTCCGATTAAATATTTGATTTCTTCTCTTTTTAACAAGAGCTTTCGAGAGCGCTGGGGGTCGTAATCTGCGGGCGAGTTTTTCGGTTGATAAGGTGGAACGCTGCACCCGATTAAAAAAACTTCCGGATTTTTTTCCGATTGTTTTAAAACCACATAAGAGCCTCCTAAATTTATTCTTCCCAGTTTTATTGATTTTACTTCCTGGCCAAGCAAAAAAATTCCTGCTTCAAATTTTTCCAGGACTTCATAATCGTAGTAAGCTTTTTTATTGTCAGCAAGAGTTGCCATAAGTTTTATAAGCTTTTTTACTTGCCCCGTACCTCCCCGATTTATCGGGACGGTGCGGGGTTTTCAGAAATTGTTGTCATTATCTTAAGCTTAACATTAAACTCTTTAAATTTTAAGTAAAATACGATAGACTGAACTTAATGATTAGAGAAAAAATCAGGGAATTAGTTGAAAATTCCTGTAAAAATTTATTTTCCGATAAGGCTTTTAGAATCAAAATTGACATTACGAGAACATCGCAAAAAGAACACGGCGACTACACGGCGAATGTCAGGGGTTTGGCTGTCGAAGAACAGGCAAAGATAGTAAATTATATTAAAAAATTACCGGATTTCAAGGGGTATTTTTCGGACGTTAAGTTTGAAAACCCGATTTTTATAAACTTTTTTCTTTCCGCAAATTGCTTGCAAGACAATTTGAAAGAAATTTTAAAACAAAAAAATAAGTTCGGAAATTTGAAGATTGGCAAGAATAAAAAAATAAACGTAGAGTTTGTTTCAGCCAATCCGACAGGTCCTTTAACCTTGGGGAACGGCCGGGGAGGTTTTTGCGGAGATGTTTTGACAAGTATTTTAAACAAATCCGGCTTTAAAGCAAAAAGAGAATATTACGTTAACGACACCGGAGAGCAAATTAGAAAGCTGGGACATTCAGTGATTGGAGACGACCAGGCTGTTTATAAAGGTGAATACATTAATGAGTTAAAAGAGAAAATAAAAGGAAGCGACCCGGAAAGAGTAGGCAAAAAAGCCGCTAAAATGATTTTGAACAGTGAATTGCTGGGAAAAGAATGGGGCATAAAAAAGACCATTAAAGAAATGGGAATAGAGTTTGATGCATGGTTTTCAGAAGAAAGTTTATATAAAAACAAGGAAGTAGATAAGGTCTTGGATTATTTGAAAAACAAAGGATTAACTTTTGAAAGAGAAGGAGCTTTATGGTTTAAATCAACTCAATTTGGCGATGATAAAGACAGGGTTTTAGTTAAATCTAGCAACGAAAAAACTTACATTGCTTCGGATATCGCTTATTTAAAAAATAAATTTGAAAGAAATTTTGAGAAGTTGATATTTTTTTGGGGAGCTGACCATCATGGCTACATTAACAGGATTAAATCAGCAGCAGAGGCATTGGGATATAAAAAAGAGCAAGTAGAAATTATAATAATGCAGATGGTTTCCATAATATGGAGCGGCCAAAACCTGAGGATGTCTAAGAGAGAAGGCGTTTACAAAACCCTCCAAGAATTAATTGAGGGTTTGGGACCGGACGTGGTAAGATTTTTCTTTTTAACCCGAAATCCGAGCAGTCAATTAATTTTTGATTTTGATTTGGCAAAAGAAAAATCCGAAAAAAATCCGGTTTATTATATTCAATATGCCCATGCCAGAATTTGCAGTATTATAAAAAAAATTAAAACTTCCGCTTTCGCCAAGGCTTCGACGGGCAAGCAAAACTTAAAACTGCTTATTCATCCAAGCGAATTAGAATTAATTAAAGAATTAATCAGGTTTCCTGAAATTGTTGAGGATATTGCTAAGAATTATCAAATTCAAAGAATTCCTCAGCATGCGTCAGATTTAGCCGCTGCTTTTCATAAATTTTACAAGGACTGTCGGGTGATTTCCAAAGACAAAGAGTTAACCAGGGCAAGATTATCTTTGGTTCTGGCTACAAAAATAGTTTTAAAGAATAGCTTAGATTTAATGGGAATTTCAGCTCCCGAGGAAATGTAATATGAAAAACAAATATTTTTTGCTAAGGCACGGCCAAAATTTTTATCAATCCGAATTTCCGGACACAGTATACCCCTGGCCGGAAATATCCCTTATTTTGCTTACAGATAAGGGGAAAGAAGAGGCAAGAACTGCCGCTCAAAAATTAAAAAATAAAAAAATAGATATAATTTTTTCTTCGGATGCTTCCAGAGCCCGCCAAACCGCCCAAATAGTTGGCAAAGAAATTGGAAGTGATATAATTTTGGACAGCCGGCTTAGAGATACTAATTTCGGGGTCTTCGGCAACAAGAAAAAAGAAGAATACCGTAATTTTTTTTCCCAAATAAAAGAAAAGTTTATTAAAAGACCTCCAAAAGGCGAAAACTGGAATGATATTGAAAAAAGAGTCAAAGATTTTTTAGATGAGATTGAAGAAAAATATAAAAACAAAAATATTTTAGTTGTCAGCCACGGAGACACCCTATGGCTTATGGAGGGATTATTAAAAAACATTAGAGACAGAGAAAAACTTTTAGAGATAAAAATGCAGAAGACTGGAGAAATAAGAGAAATCTAATAAAAATATGTTGAATTTTCCGGAAAATGAGAAAAAAATTTTAAATTTTTGGAAAGAAAGGAAAATTTTTGAAAAACTTCGCGAAAAGAACCGAGGCAAAGAACCCTGGTCTTTTTTGGACGGTCCCATCACGGCCAACAACCCTATGGGCGTCCACCACGCCTGGGGCAGAACCTATAAAGACGTTTTCCAGAGGCAAAAAGCGATGCAGGGGTTTGACCTGAGATTCCAAAACGGTTTTGACTGCCAGGGGCTTTGGGTGGAGGTAGAAGTGGAAAAAGAGCTTGGTTTTAAATCAAAAAAAGATATTGAAAAATTCGGCGTTGAAAAATTCGTTAATCTTTGCAAGGAAAGGGTAAAAAAATACTCAAAAATTCAGACCGACCAGTCGATCAGGCTGGGCCAATGGATGGATTGGGAAAACTCTTATTATACGATGTCGGAAGAAAACAATTACGCTATCTGGAATTTTTTAAAAAAATGCTGGCAGGAAGGGCTTCTATACAAAGGCCAGGACGTGGTGCCTTGGTGCTTGCGTTGCGGAACGGCAATTTCCCAGCACGAGATTTTAACCGAAGAATATAAAGAAATAATTCACAAGGCAATTTTTATAAAATTGGCGCTCGTTGGCAAGAAAAACATTTTTTTCCTTGCCTGGACAACTACTCCCTGGACTTTACCGGCTAACGTTGCTTTAGCCGTTCACCCAGACTTGGATTACGTAGAGGTCAAAGATGAAAAGGGAGATGTTTTTATTTTACTTAAAGAAAAATCAAATTTAATTCCAGAAGGAAAAATAATTAAAACCATTAAGGGAAAGAGTTTAAAGGGCTTAAAATACAAAGGATTATTTGACGAGCTTGCTGAAGTTAAAAAAAGCCTTAAAAGCTATAAACATCAAATTGTATTATGGAAAGAGGTGAATATTGAAGAAGGAACGGGCATTGTCCATATGGCTCCGGGCTGCGGCCAGGAAGATTTTAAACTAAGCAAAGAGCTAAAATTGCCGGTAATCAATCCGACTGACCAGGAAAGCAAATATAAAAAAGGTTTCGGCTCCTTAAGTTCGAAATTGGTGACAGAAACGAATAATTTAATTTTCAAAGACTTAGCCAAAAAAGATTTTGTTTTTAAGATTGAAGACTATAAACACCGTTATCCGACCTGCTGGAGGTGTAAATCAGAACTGATATTCCGATTGGTTAATGAATGGTATATTTCAATGGAAAAAACAAGGGAAAGGTTAATTAAAGCCGCAAAACAGATAAAATGGATTCCTTCTTTCGGCTTGGAAAGAGAGCTGGATTGGTTAAAAAACATGCAGGACTGGTTAATTTCCAAAAAACGTTACTGGGGCTTGGCTCTGCCGATTTATGAATGTAAAGAATGCGGGAATTTTGAAGTGATAGGTTCTAAAGAGGAGTTGAAAGAAAGGGCAATTGCAGGCTGGGAAAAATTTGATGGCCATTCCCCTCATAAGCCCTGGATAGATGAAGTAAAAATAAAATGTTCAAAATGCAAAAAATCGGTTTCCCGGATTTTAGACGTTGGGAACCCCTGGCTGGACGCCGGCATTGTTCCTTTTTCTACAATGAGATATTTTTCCGACAAAGATTATTGGAAAAAATGGTTTCCGATTGAATTGGTTTGCGAATCTTTCCCGGGCCAGTTTAAAAATTGGTTTTATTCCATTCTGGTGATGAGCGTTGTTTTGGAAGACAAGGCTCCGGTTAAAACCATTTTCGGTTACGCTTTAGTAAAGGATGAAAAAGGCGAAGAGATGCATAAATCCAAAGGAAACGCCATTTGGTTTGACGATGCGGTAGAAATTATAGGGGCCGACATTATGAGATGGATGTATTCAAGTCCTAATCCGGCTTTAAATTTAATGTTCGGCTATAAGGTTGCCGATGAATTTAAAAAGAAAATTTTTAATCTTTGGAACAGTTTCACTTTTTTTGAGACCTATGTTTCAAAAGAAGAAATAAAAGCCGTTCAAAAAGAATTTTCCGGCTCAAACAATATTTTGGACAAATGGATTATATCTTCTTTTAACAGCTTGATAAAAGAAGTCACCCAATCTTTTGAGCGATATGATTTGGCCAAAACAATTGGATTGATTGAAAATTTTTTTATTGAAGATTTATCCCTTTGGTACATAAGAAGGTCAAGAAAAAGATTTCAAAGGCCGGAAAATGAAAAAGAAAAAAAAGAAGCTCGAGAAACACTGCATTTCATTTTGCTTAATCTGATGAAATTAATAGCTCCGACCGTTCCCTTTTTCGCCGAAAATTTTTATCAAGAGTTAAAAACAAAAGACCTGCCCGAGTCCGTTCATTTATGCGATTGGCCAATCTTTAAAGAGAAAGAAATAAATAAAGACCTGGAAGATAAAATGAAAAAAATAAGAGAAATTGTGGCCATCGCTCTTTCTGAAAGAAAATCAGCCAACATAAGGGTCAGACAGCCCTTGAGTGAATTGAAAATAAAAAATGAATTTTTAAAAGAAGAAAAAGCATTATTGGAATTAATCAAAGACGAGGTTAATGTAAAAAATATAGTTTTTGACAATAAAATTAAAAAAGAAATAGAATTGGACTTTAAAATAAGCGAAGAACTGAGAGAAGAAGGGATGGTGAGGGAAGTTTTAAGGCAAATTCAAGTAATGAGAAAAAAAGCCGATTATAAGCCCAGACACAGGGTTCAAATTCAATATACGGCTTCCCCGAAGTTAAACGGTATTTTAAGCAAGAACAAAGATTTTATTTTGAAAGAATCAAAAGCGGAGAAGTTTGAACTCGGAGAAAAGCCAAAACTGGCTTTTGACGTAGAAATAGAAATGAAAATCGATCAGGAAAATTTGTGGCTGGCAATAAAGAAAATTTAAAAAAACATGTTCGTTCATTACAGAACCTTGGGTTTTGTTTTAAAAAAAGAAGATAGGGGAGAATCGGACCAACTTTTTACCATTTTTACCAAAAATTTCGGAAAGCTTAAAATTTTAGGAAAATCAATAAGGAAAATAAAATCAAAACTAAGGGCTTCAATTCAGCCTTTTTATCTGGCAGAGGTTGAATTTATCCAGGGGAAAGTATATAAAACTTTAACTGATGCGGTTAGAATTGAAAGATTTAAAAAAATAGAAAAAGACCTGGATAAATTAAAAACAGCGGTTGAGATTTCTGAAATTTCAGATAGGCTGATAAAAGGAGAGGAAAGGGATAAGAAAATTGGAAATCTAATCTTAGAGGCCTTTAAAAGATTGAATAATTGCCCTTCCCGGTTTAATTTTATAGTTTTTTATTATTTTCTTTGGAATTTTTTTTCAATTTTAGGGTATTGTCCGGAAACTGAAAAATGTATTTTCTGCAGAAAAAGATTATTGCCCAAAAATCTTTATTTTGATTCGGAACAAGGCGGTGTGATTTGCGGAAATTGTTTTAAAAAAACAAAAAAAGGGGAAAAAATTAATCCGGAGACGATTAAATTTTTAAGGGTTTTTTTAAAGAAAAACTGGAAGATTTTATCCAAATTAAAAACCAAAGGAGAGAATAATGAGGAACTGAAAGAAATTTCAGAAAAATATCTTTCCCATCTTTCCAATACTTTAGATATTTCTTAAAAACTGTTAAAATAATAAATATGAACCCCGTTAGAAACGCGAAGATATGGTATGTCTATGTTTTGCATAACAGAGAAGGTCATTGGTATACAGGCTCAACCAAAGATTTGCGAAAAAGAATTTTAAGCCATAATTTAATAAAAAATAGGTCCACAAAATATGGGGTTCCTTGGAAAATAATATATTGCGAAATTAGTATTAATCAAAAAGATGCCCGAGCAAGAGAAAGATATTTAAAATCTGGTATGGGTAGGAAATACCTTAAAAACAGATTAAAATTCTTTTTCGCCGAGGGTTTCTAACGGGGTGAAGCGAAAGTTTACTTTTTTTATTATATTCTTGGCCATATTCCTGGGAATAGCCGGTTATTGGTATTCTTCAAAAAATCTTTATTCAAAAGATATTTTAAAATTGGAAATTTTGGGACCATCGGAAACAGGCATTGGAGAAGAAATTGAGTATTTGGTAAAGTACAAAAATAATAGTGATGATATCCGTTTGGACAACCCAAAATTGATTTTTGAATATCCTTCCCTTGCTATTTTAGAAGAAGGGAAATCCTTGAGACAAGAAATGGGAAAAGAACAGCTGGGAGAATCAATTTATCCCGGAGAAGAAAAAACAATCCATTTTAAATGCCGGCTTTTAGGCAAAGAGAATGAAGCGAAAGAGGCTAAGGCCAGCCTTAGCTACCAGCCAAAAAACTTGAATGCCCAGTATGAATCAAAGACCACGCTTACCACTATAATAAAAAACGTACCCATAACTTTTTCTTTTGATGACTTGCCCTCAACGATAAAATCCGGAAAAGATGTTAATTTTATTATAAGTTATTCTTCTTACGCTGATTTTCCTCTTTCTAATTTAAGTATAAAAATTGAATATCCCGCCGGATTTGAATTTAAAAAATCAGAGCCAAAGGCTCTTGAGCAGAAAGAATGGGACATAGGCTCTTTAAATAAAAGCGACAAAGGAAGAATAAAAATTGCAGGAGTTATCAGCGGAGGCCTGAAAGAACAAAAAATTTTTAAAGCCCAACTGGGAAGCTGGCAGGACGGAGAATTTATTTTATTAAAAGAAATATATAAAGGCGTAGAAATCGTAGAGCCGGATTTAAGAATTACCCAGCAAATTAACGGCTCTTCCCAGTCTACGGCCAATGCGGGAGACCTTTTACATTATGAAATTTTTTTTCAAAATTTAGGACAACAATCATTGGAAAATTTATTTTTGATAGTTGAGCTGGAAGGCCAGATGTTTGACCTGGAAAGCATAAAAACTACTTCCGGAGATTATGCACTGGGAGACGATTCAATTATTTTTGACTCAAAGAAAAATCCCGACCTTAAATTTTTAGATGCCCAAAAAGAAGGCAGGGTTGAGTTTTGGGTTGAGTTGAAAAAAGATTTTACAATTTCCGACATTGATAAAGATAAAAACCCGATTGTCAAAGATAAAATTATTCTTTCCCAGGCCAGAGAAGAATTTGAGATAAAAATTAATTCAAAATTAGAATTTTTGCAAAGAGGTTTATTTTTTGATGAAGCATTCGGAAATTCCGGGCCCTTGCCGCCCGAAGTCGGCCAACAAACCACTTATACTGTAACCTGGTATGTAAAAAATCATTACGATCAATTAAATAACGCAAAAATAAGAACAATTTTGCCCTCAGGCGTTGAATTAACCGGAAAAATTTTTCCGGAAGACCAATCCCAAAAATTTACTTTTGATTCTCAGTCCCGGGAAATTGTTTGGGATATCGGGGATTTGGAGCCCGGTAGGGGAGTTTTAAACTCGGCCCCGAATATGACTTTTCAAATTGCCTTAACGCCAAATTCCAGTCAAAGGGGAAATCCGGCTTTATTAATAAACAAAGCTGAGTTTTCAGGAGAGGACCAGTGGACCGGACAAACTTTGAGAATTGTAGCTTCTTCGACCGATACTACCCTGCCCGATGACCCCAATATGAGCAGCGAAAAAGGAATTGTTAAATAATTTTTTTAAAATTGATTTAAGTCCTTCGGCAAAAAAACCGAAGGCTTTTATTTTTCGGTAAAAGATGTGAATCACGAAACCCAAGTAAAATTATCCTCTGAAAAGGTTCTAATCCCCTTTTAAAGAGGGGATTTGTTTACACTGAGTTTATCGAAGTGGTAGAATAAAAGAATATGAAAAATAGATTATCAATAATATTAGTTTTAACTGGGACGATTTTTGCTGGGTATTTGATTTACTTTTTTTACCCTGATTATTTATCAGATTTATATATTAAAATTATTCTAGTTCTACATATGGTAGATAAAATTTTATTTATTTGGTCCCTATTACGTCAATTTATTATTTGGATTTTTCCAATTATATTTGGTTTAATTGCAATTATAATATCGTTTAAAAAACCAATTATTAGTGGATTGTTAATGATTACTGGAGGTAGTATACTTTTATACCAGTTTATTATTTATTACTTTTTATATGGGAAACATGACTTTTATTATCTTTTTTTAATTCCCGCTACGCTTTTAATCACGGGAGGGTTAATAATGCTTTTTGGAAATAAAAAATCTTAGTTAAATTTATAGATTAAAACAGGCTCTAATATGGTTCGGCAGGAGGCCGCTAATAAAGCGGTTTTTTTTGATAAAAGGCTTTTATTTTTCAGCAAAATATGTAAAATGAAACAATGGAAAATTTAATGGAAAAAATAGTATCTTTAGCTAAAAGAAGGGGATTTATCTTTCCCTCGTCTGAAATTTACGGCGGATTTGGGTCTTGCTATGATTTTGGCCCTCTTGGCGTTGAAATGAAGAAAAATATCAAAGAAGCCTGGTGGCAAGAAATGACCAAAAACAAAGAAAACATCGTGGGTTTGGATGCGGCAATTTTAATGTCGCCCAAGGTTTGGGAGGCATCCGGACATTTAGCCGCCGGGTTTGCCGATGAACTGGTGGAATGTAAAAAGTGCAAAAAAAGATTCAGGGCCGACCAAATAGATAAAAATTGCCCGGAATGTGAGGGAGAATTAGCCAAACCGAGAAAATTCAATTTAATGATGAAAACTTTCGTGGGACCCGTAGAAGAAGAAGCCTCAAAAACCTATTTAAGGGCGGAAACTTGCCAGGGAATTTATATGAATTTTTCCAATGTTTTATTCTCTATGCGTTTAAAAATTCCTTTCGGTATTTGCCAAGTCGGCAAAGCTTTCAGAAACGAGATTAATCCCAAGGATTTTATTTATCGAACCCGAGAATTTGAGCAGATGGAGCTTCAATGGTTTTGCAACCCCAAGGAAGCGGATAAGTGGTTTAATTTTTGGAAAGAAGAAAGAATGAAATGGTATTTGGCTTTGGGGGTTAAAAAAGAAAATTTGCGTTTTAAAGACCATGAGAAAAAAGATTTAGCTCATTATGCCAAAGCCGGCGTTGATATTGAGTATAAGTTTCCCTTTGGCTGGAAAGAAATTGAAGGCATTCATAATCGGGGAGATTGGGATTTATCTAATCATGCCAAAAACAGCGGCCAGGATTTGAGTTATTTTGACGAGGGAACCAAAGAAAAATATATTCCCTATGTTATTGAAACTTCGGGCGGAGTAGACAGAACCTTTTTAACTTTTTTAATTGATGCTTATGAAGAAATTGAAGGCGGAAGAACTGAAACCACCAAATCTGCCAAAGAAAGCGAAGCTATTCTTAAATTAAACAAGCAATTATCTCCGATAAAAGCAGCTGTTTTTCCTTTGGTAAAAAATAAGCCTGAATTAGTCAAAAAAGCAAAAGAAATTTATAAAATATTGAAAAATAAATTTAATTGTCAGTATGATGAATTGGGCTCAATCGGGCGCCGATATAGAAGACAAGATGAAGTAGGCACTCTGTTTGCGATAACGATTGATTTTGAAACTTTAGAAAAAGATGATGTGACTGTCAGAGACAGAGATACGATGAAACAGGAAAGAATAAAAATAAAAGATTTAGCCGTTTTTTTAACCGACAAAATTAATGTATAAAAAAACTACTCTTTCGAACGGATTAAGAATAATTACGATTCCGATGAAAGGCACCAAGGCGGTGACTGTTTTAGTTACAGTGGGGACCGGCTCAAAATACGAAACCAAGGAAAATAACGGCATTTCTCATTTTTTAGAACACATGTCTTTTAAAGGAACAAAAAAGCGCCCCAGTTCTTTAGAAATAAACGAAACAATAGACAGAATCGGAGGGTTCAATAACGCTTTTACCGGTAAAGAAGAAACCGGTTATTGGGCAAAAGCAGATTCAAAATATTTAGATTTATTGTTGGATTGGGTTTCGGATATTTTATTAAATTCAAAACTTGGAGAAAAAGAAATTGAAAACGAAAAAGGAGTGATTGTTGAAGAGCTAAATTTACGTTTTGATACGCCGATTGTTTATATCGAGGATTTTTGGGAAGAGATGCTTTATAAAAATCAGCCGGCTGGTTGGTCGTTGGGCGGGGAAAAAGAAAACATAATGAAACTTAAAAGACCTAATTTTTTAGATTATTTAAAAAATTATTATTCTTCAAAAAATATTATAATTTGTATTGCCGGGAACATAAACTCAAAAATTGTTGAGAAAAAAATTAATAAGTATTTTAAAAATATAAATACAAGAAATCCGAAGTCAAAATTAAAAGTAATTGAAAAACAGAAGAAACCCGAAGCCGCGCTTCATTTTAAAGATGCCGGCCAAACCCAGATAGCCCTGGGAGTAAGAGGGTTTAATCTTTTTCAACCCCAAAGAATTGCTCAAGCGCTACTAGCTAAAATTTTAGGAGGATTTATGAGCTCCAGGCTTTTTATCTTAATGAGAGATAAAAAGGGGCTAACTTATTATGTCAGAACTTCATCAGAATCTTACACCGATACTGGTTATTTGGTTACTTGGACTGGGGTAGATAATAATAGGGTTGAGGAGGCAATAAAATTAATCCTTAAAGAATACCAGTCTTTTAAAAATAAAAAGATAGATAAATCCGAGTTGCAAAAAGCAAAAGAAAACATAAAAGGAAATTTGACCTTGTCTTTGGAATCTTCTGATGCTCAAGCTTCTTTCTATACTGACCAGGAATTATTAACCGGTAAAATTTTAAATCCTGAAGAAATATTTAAAAAAGTTGATGCAGTAACCGTTGGCGATATTCAAAAATTAGCTAAAGATATTTTCAAACCGGAAAAATTAAACTTGGCTTTAATCGGGCCGTTCAAAAATAAAGAAAAATTTAATAAATTATTAAAAATATGAGCAACATTGAAATAAAAAAAATAGATATTTCTTGGTCGGCAATTTTTAAAATTTTAGCGGTAATTATCGTTATTTATTTTCTTTACTTAATAAAAAGCTTGCTTGTCTGGTTCGTTTTTGCCTTGGTTATTTCTATTTTATTTGAACCGGCCATTGAAATTTTGACAAAAAGAAAAATTTCCAGGCTTTTTGCCGTAATTTTTGTTTATTTTTTGATCTTTAGTGTTTTTAGTTTGGCTATTTATATATCCTTGCCATTTTTAATTTCTGAAATTCAGCATTTTTCTCAGGTTTTCCCGCAAAAGTTTCCAATTTATTTTGAAAAAGCTTCTCCGATATTTCAGGAGCTTGGATTGGAAAAAATTTCAAGCACTGGAAACGTTTTAGACATTATTAAAAAACATTTTCTGGGAATGAGCCAGGATATTTTTAGCACTGTTTTAATTATTTTTGGCGGTATTTTTTCCGCTTTTTTTACCGTCAGTATGGCTATTTTTATATCCTTGGAAAAAAATTTCATAGAAAGAATTTTAAAATTTTTTCTTCCTAAAAAATACGAAGAGCATTTTTTAAGCCTTTGGAAGAATTCGAAAGAAAAAGTCATCGGTTGGTTTTTGATGAGGATTGTGGGTGTTATTTTTATTGGTTTAAGTTCTTGTTTGGCTTTCAGGCTTATAAACATTGACTACCCGGTTTCCTTAGGAGTTCTTTTCGGTTTATCGGATTTTATTCCAATCGTTGGTCCGGCAATAGCCGCAATTATAATTTTTATGGTGGTTTCGGTAGATAATATTTTTAAGGGAATTTTAATATTAATAGCAATGTGGTCGATTGGGGCAATTGAAAATATGGTTTTGTTTCCGGCAATATCTAAAAAAATGATAAATGTTTCGCCCCTTTTAGTTTTAGTTGGGTTGTTTATTGGCGGAAAAATTTGGGGCATCGCCGGAATAATTTTATTTGTTCCCTTGCTGGCAATTTTATTCGAGTTTTTTAAAGATTTTTTAAAAGAGAAAAATAAACTGGTAATCTAAAATGGGCATTTTTTATATCGTTGCCACACCCATCGGTAACCTGGAAGACATAACCTTGAGAGCTATCAGGATTTTAAAAGAGGTTGGTTTGGTTTTGTGCGAAGATACCAGGGTAACTAAATTTTTATTGGAAAGATTAAATATTAAAGCTCAACTTTTAAGTTATCACCAGCATAGCCAGCAGGATAAAATAAGCTATATTCTGGAAAATTTGAAAGAAAAGAACATAGCATTGGTAACAGATAGCGGAACTCCGGGAATTTCCGACCCGGGAAACAAACTAATTGAAGAAGCGCTAAAAAAATTTAAGGATGAAATAAAAATTATTCCTATTCCTGGTCCTTCGGCTTTAACAGCCCTGGCGAGCGTATCGGGTTTCCCAATGGATAAGTTTTTATTCTTAGGCTTTCCACCAACCAAGAACAAAAGAAAGAAATTTTTTGACAGAGTTGTAAGCTCTGAAGTGTCCGTTATTTTTTATGAATCTTCTTATAGAATTTTAAAGAGTTTGGGCGAGCTTGAAGGTTTAAACCAAAATTTAAAAATTGTTGTCGGTCGAGAACTGACCAAGAAATTTGAAACAATTTATCGGGGAGAAATTAGAGAAGTGATAGAAAAAATAAAAAAAGACCCGATAAAAGGAGAATTTGTGGTAATTACAAAAAATGATTAAAAAACCTAAAAAATTTTATATCACAACCAGCCTCGCCTATACTAATGCTTTGCCTCACATTGGTTTTGCCTTGGAATTAATACAGGCTGACGTTTTAGCGCGTTACCATCGTGTTTTAGGTGAAGACGTCTTCTTTTTAACCGGCACAGATGAGCATGGAACAAAGGTGGCCAGAAAGGCCGAGGAATCAGGAAAAAATCCAAAAGACTTTACGGACGAACTTTCAAATAAGTTCAAGCAATTAGCGAAAGTTCTTAATTTATCAAATAATGATTTTATCAGAACCACGGACCAAAAACGTCATTGGCCGGCGGTTCAAATTGCCTGGAAAAAATTTGAAGAAAACGGAGATATTTATAAGAAAAAATACAGAGGTCTTTATTGCGTGGGGTGCGAGGCTTTTATAACCAAAAAAGATTTAGTTGAAGGTAAGTGTGAAATTCACCAAAAAGAGCCGGAAGCAATAGAAGAAGAAAATTATTTTTTTAAACTTTCAAAATATTCAGAAAAAATAAAAGAACTTATCAAGAAAGATGAAATTAAAATAATTCCCGAGGAAAGAAAAAATGAAATGTTGAGTTTTGTTGAACAGGGATTGGATGATATAAGCTTTTCCAGGCCCAGAAAAGATTTGGAGTGGGGGATTCCCGTGCCGGGTGACGACAGCCAAACAATATATGTTTGGGCAGACGCTTTAACGAATTATATTTCCGCCTTGGACTATCCAAAGGGAAAAAATTTTGAAAAATTCTGGCCGGCAGATATTCATTTTTTAGGAAAAGATATCTTAAGGTTTCATTCAATAATTTGGCCGGCGATGCTTCTATCTTTAAAACTACCTTTGTTTAAAAAAATTTTTGTTCATGGTTTTATTACCTCTGATGGGCAGAAGATGTCAAAATCATTAGGGAACGTGGTTAACCCGTTTGAATTAATTGAAAAATACGGAACTGACGCTGTCCGTTATTTTCTATTGCGGGAAATTTCTCCAACTCAAGACGGAGATTTTACTCACGAAAAATTTAAAGAAAGATATAATGCTGATTTGGCTAACGGCGTGGGAAATTTAATAAGCAGAGTATTAACCTTGATTGAGAAAAGATTTGACGGAAAAATACTAAAAAGCTTAAAAAAAGAGCCTAGTTTGTTAATAGAAAAAAAAGAAAATTATAATAAGTTATTAGTTGATTTAAAAATAGACCAAGTCTTGAAAGAAATTATGTTAATTTGTTCTGATTTGGACAATAGAATTGATAAAGAGCAAATTTACAAAGCCGATTCTCTGGTTTTATCCGATGCGCTTTATATTTTTGCTGAAACCATTAGAATTTGGGCTTGGCTGGTTTCACCTTTTCTGCCGGAAACCGCAGATAAAGTTTTTGAACGGTTGGGCTTAGATATTAAGAAAGAAAAGAATAAAAAATTTGAAGAAGCTATAAAATGGGGCGGTTTGAAACCAGGCACTAAAATTAAAAAAGGAAGCCCCTTATTTCCAAGAATTTAATGAGAATAAAACAAAAAGAAGGGCGAAAGCTCTTCTTTAGTTTGGACTTGAAAAAATAGTTGAAGTATGTTAAAGTATGGTTGTAGTTCTTTAAAAGACGTAAAAAAGCAAGGAGTCTTCTGACGGTAGAAATATTTATTACTTAAATGGATTAATATGTATTTCCGCCGTCAGAAGAAAAATTTCAAAATTTTTCGTGAAAAACGGCAGAAACAAGGATGTGAACAATGATGAATAGAGGAGATGATAGAAAAAAAAATAGGCAGAACGAAGGAACAGCGTACGTCTATACAGATATGGAAACCGGCAAAAATCCCCTCAAAGAACTTTCTGGAATCCCAGAAATTGCAATATGCGAAGGTACTAGATACGACACAGTGATTACGGTTGACGGAAAAAAGATAGGTCTAGAGCTAGTGGCAGATATTTTAGCCACAGAAGGGATTAATGGGCAACCAGGTAGAATTTTGTGGAGCAATGTTGATAAAACATCAAAAAAAGCAGTGATGGAAAGAATCAAATCAAACGGAGTCGATATGCAATGTGTAAAGTGCTGATCCTATTAAGGTTAGAAGCGGTAAGTGGTGCGGTCATTGATGTTAAGGAGTTTAACAAAGAAATAAAGAAGTTGCCAAACGTTAAAGATGTTTTTCTTGACACTCTTCCTGGAACCGAGATGAAACAACTGATGATTGCTGTTAGCGAGAACCCAACAGATATATCCGATGCTATAAAAGAAATCGAAGAAAAAGGAGAAAAGATAGAAAATCCTAAAAAATTTAACATAGGAGAATGGGTCGCTCAAAAAACCAAGGATATAATCAAAGAGATCACGCAAGAAGAAACTGCCGTAATCGATACCGCAATTTTGGAAAGTATCGACTAAAAAGGATGGGATGAAACACTATCCTTCCCTTCTTTCTTTTTTATCTATATAACGGCCTAAAATATTTTTTAGCGCCGTTCTTCTTTTTTAGATTGAAACAAGTTTTCCATTAAACTAAAATAAATTATTATGTTAATTGATTCCCACAGCCATCTTAATTTTTCGGCTTTCAAAGAAGATAGAGAAAAAATCATCAAAGAATGTCTGAAAAATAATATTTGGATGATAAATGTTGGCAGCCAATACGATACTTCCAAAAAAGCCGTAGAAATTGCCGAGCAATACGAAAAAGGAGTTTATGCAGCAATCGGGCTTCATCCAATTCATTTGGATACTGGTTTGGTAAAAATGAGAATAGATGAGGAAGAGGTAGAGTTTAATAGTAAGGAAGAAAATTTTGATTACCAAAAATACAAAGAATTAGCCAAGTCCAAAAAAGTGGTAGCTATCGGAGAGACCGGATTTGATTATTACTGGAGGCCGAAAACAACAGCAAAAAAAGAACTATTCAGGCAAAAACAGAAAGAATTGTTTTTGGAGCACTTAAAACTGGCGAAAGAATTACAATTACCTGTAATTTTTCATTGTAGGATGGCTCAAAAAGATTTAATCAAAACGCTTTTGGAAAACTCGGAATTAAAACCGCAAAAAGCCGTAGCCCATAGTTTTGTGGGTAATAAGGAAGATCTTAAACAATATTTGGATTTAGGATATTACATCGGATTCAACGGAATAATTTTTAAAAAAATACAAGGAATTAATTTTGAAGAAGTGATCAAAGAAACGCCATTAGAAAAACTTTTAATAGAAACAGATTGTCCTTATTTGGCTCCTCCGCCCTTTTTAGGGGAGAGGAACACTCCTATATATGTAAGATATGTTGCAGAGAAAATAGCCCGGATAAAAAATAGAAAAATTGAAGAAATTGAAGAAATAACTTCTCAAAACGCCAAACAATTATTTAATATTTAATTTTTAATAATTAATAAAAAAAAAGTTAGAAACCGCCGCCGATTACTGGCGGCATTGTTATTGACAGATTATTAAAAATGTGTATAATATTAAATTTAGAAGGAGGTTGGATGAGGTTCATTCAACCAATGAGCTCTTTAAAATAAGAAAAAAAGGAGATGAGAAAATATGGCAAAAAATGGAAATTTTGGGAAGACCTTATGGATGTTAGCGCCGACAACACTTTTATTTATAATCAGTCTGGCGTTATTAGCTGGAGATGGCTTGGCCGAATTGGGCGGATGCGTAATGACTATAATCTTTTTTATAGTCTGGGTTATAACCATAATCTTCGGAACGAAATTTTTGTTTGGCGAAGGAAATGGAGCAGAGATAATATTTTTATGGTCAATTCTTTTGATAGAATTAGCAGTACATATGTTTTTAACTGCTCCCTGGTATCAATGGCTGGCAATGTGGTTCCACATAAATCCCTGGGTACTGGAAGCAATAATAATAAGCTTTATAATCGGCTTATTATTAGGACTAGTTTTTATAAAAAAAGACTTGAGGACAGCTCTTTCTGTTGGAATTATAACTTTTTTGATTGCCTGCGTTATTCTTATGGTAATTTTCAGCGTTCTATCGGGAGGATATGCAAAATGCACCGTATATGAAAAATTAGCGACAGAAGAAATAGCCGATCTTCCGGCAACCGATGATAACTATACTAGGACAGCTCCGATGAAAACATCAGACAGAATGGCAAAAGACACTTGTCAAATTCCTCAATTTAGCCCGGAAACCCCTCCTGACATTACAATGATTGGAGATATTCCCCATTTCGGTTATGTTTTATCTCCGGACGGACCTTTTAACCATTACACCGAAAAATCAACGGGAATGGTTTTCGTGGATATGACGACCATCGATAAAAGAGTTTTCGTAGAAGAAATCTCTTTAGAGTACGCGCCGGGCCAAGCAGTAAAAGATGATATCTATTGGCAATTATTTTTCAGAAATTACTGGATTAACGCCGAAAGAACAAAGCCATTAATCTACAACAACAGCGGCACAAAAGAGTATTATCTGGCAGTTCCCTACATTACTTACGAAACCAGGTTTACTTTCCCAATTTGGTATACTATTCCAAAATGGGGCGGAGTTTTCTTGGTAGACTCAGAGGGGAATATCGAAGATTTAAGTCCGGAACAGGCAAGAAACCATCCGGTATTAAAAGGCCAATCGCTCTTTCCGGAAAAATTAGTTCTGGAATATGTTGATAGCCAGAAATACTGGAAAGCTAACAATTCTTGGTGGGACGCAGTGATGAATGTTTGGGTCAGGCACGAGCAAGAGATTGTAGTAACGGATGTATCAGGACAAGGAAACCAGCAGCCGTTTCTTTTAAACACGGTTGATGGTTTTAAATGGGTGGTTTGCACCGAACCTTGGGGCGGATCTCGCGGAATATACAGAATTTTCTTGTTTGATGCCAGAGACGAAAATGTCAAAGTTCAAGTGAAAAAGTATTCGAGCGGTAATGAACTGGGACCTGTAAAAGCCTGTGATTATGTTCGAAAGAACAATGCGATGGTCGATTGGTCTACTTTTTCGGCAATAGAGCCCATACCCGTAACTCCCTTAAAAAGAGTACTATGGGAAGTTAGAGTAGTTCCGGCCGATGGAAGTGGAATTTCATATATCGCTTTCGTGGATCCTATCAACGGCAAGGTTTGCGAGTTTAAGACCGATGAAGAAATCAGAAACTTCTTAGATAAAGGCGAAGAACAGTTGCCGCCACCCGCATCAGGCAGAGAAATTCAGGGCATGGTGATTGACGTCCACGATTATATCCAGGATGGAAACACCAGGTGGTTAATAACCATTGGGCAGGAAACAAATCAGACGATAAACTATGTTCTAACTTGCGCCAGAGTAGAAGACTTTGACCTTCAAACGAGAGACAAGATAGAAAATCTCCAAATAGGAGACGAAATAACAGTTATAATCGCAGAGAATAATATTATACAAGAGTTGCAAACATCTCCATAACACACCTTTTTCTTTCTTTTTTTAATGGTGTGTTTTTTTATTGACTTTGAATTTAAATTATAAGAAGATAAAAGCATAATATTATATATTTTATGTGCGGAATCGTAGGTTATATTGGTAAAAAACCAGCACTTCCTATTTTAGTTTCAGGATTAAAACGGCTTGAATACCGAGGCTATGATAGTTTCGGTTTTTTTGCTTTAAATAAAAGCGAACATTTTCTTTTGAAAAAAGTCGGCAAGATTTCCGAATGGGAGAAAAATTTATTGGACATCAGTTTTGCGGGAAAAATAGGCATTGGCCATACTCGCTGGGCAACCACCGGAGATGTCACGGAAGCTAACGCCCATCCCCACTTTGATTGCACTAACAACATTTTTTTAGTGCACAACGGCATAATGGAAAATTACGAGCAGATTAAAAATAAACTAACAAAAGAAGGCCATTCTTTTGTTTCTGAAACCGATACGGAAGTTTTTTGTCATTTAATTGAAAAATATTTTCAAGGTAATTTGGAAGAAGCGGTAACGCAAGCCCTGAGAGAAGTCAGGGGCAACTATGGCATTGCCGTTATTTCCAAAAAAGACCCTAATAAAATTGTTTTAGCCAAATTTGGCGCCCCCCTTTTAGTCGGGGTTTCCAAAGACGAGTATTTTGTGGCTTCCGACCCGGCCGCCATGGTTTCTTATACCCGCCAGATAATTAATTTAGACGACAATGAAGTGGCGGTAATATCTCCGGACAACCATTTTCTTTTAAAAGAAAAACCCATAAAACAGATTGACTGGGAAATCCAGGAAGCGGACAAAAAAGATTATTCTCATTTTATGTTGAAAGAAATTTTTGAAGAACCGGATGTTATTCAGGAAGCAATCAGGGGAAGAATGGAGTTGGAAAAAGGCATAGCGAGATTGGGAGGACTGGAGCAAGCGCGGGAAAGATTAAATAAAATAGAAAAATTAATTTTAGTCGGTTGCGGGACGGCCAGATACGCGGCAATGGTGGGAGAGTGTATGTTTGAAGAATATGCTCAGCTTCCCACTAAAACCGAAATTGCTTCAGAGTTTCGTTACAGAAAACCGATTTTAGATGAAAAAACGGCAATTTTAGCAATTTCCCAATCAGGCGAGACAGCTGATACTCTTGAAGCAATAAAAGAAGCAAGAAGAAAAGGAAGCTTGGCTTTGGGCCTTGTTAATGTAGTGGGCTCTTCAATGTCCAGAGAAACGGATGCCGGAGTTTATAACAGGGCCGGAGTGGAAATTGGAGTGGCGGCTACCAAATCCTTTGTTTCCCAGCTTACCATTTTAGCCTTGATGACGGTTTATTTGGGCAGAAAAAGAGAAATGAGCTTTGTTACTGGCAAAAGAATTCTTGAAGAGCTAAAAAAATTGCCGGACTTCGCCCGAAAAATTTTAAAACAATCCGATTTCATAAAAGAACTTGCCAAAAAATATTCCGGATATCGAAATTTTTTTTATCTTGGGAGAAAATATAATTATCCCGTTGCTTTGGAGGGTGCTTTGAAATTAAAAGAAATCGCCTGGAAAATTCACGCCGAGGGCAATGCCGGCGGGGAAATAAAGCATGGCTCTTTAGCTTTGATTGACCAGAATGTTCCCACTTTTTGCATTTGCACTTCGGATTCAGTTTACGACAAAATGAAAAACGCCATTGGCGAGATTAAATCGCGCCACGGAAAAATATTAGCTATTGCCACCGAAGGCAATGAAGAAATTAAAAAAATAGTCGACGACGTAATTTATATCCCAAAAACCCTGGAAATGTTGACCCCGATTTTATCAGTAATCCCCATACATTTATTCGCCGCTTATTTGGGATTAGAATTGGGTTTGGATATTGATAAACCTCGAAACTTAGCAAAGTCGGTGACAGTTGAATAGAGGTTCGCTTCGCCCGTCCGAATCCCGAGCGCAGTCGAGGGAGAAGGAGGGAGTCCAAGCTCCGCAGCAATTATATATTTGGCGTCAAAGACTAGGAAGTACTAAATAAATGAATTTATTAACAAAATTAGAAAAAAAATATTTAAAATATTTAGCGGAATTATTAGATTATGGAGTTTTACAATTAAATAGATTGAATGGAACTAAATTTCAATTTGGACATCTTCCAAGTTTTTTATTATATAATCATATTGCAATTCATAATTATTCGGAAGCGGTATATTTGTTATGTAAAGATTCGAGACTACACTCTGCATATGTTCTTCTTCGAAGTATTTTCGAAGCGCATACGAATGCTGAATATATAAAATTTGGAGATTCTGAAAGAAAGTTATCATTATTCGCAAAAGAGGGCTTTATTGTTAGAAAAAAAATTGCAGATTGTTTTGATCAATTTATTAAAAAATATCCCCAAAAGAAAGAATCCATTTCTGTTTTAGAAGAAAAAAACATAAATAAGATGAAAGAATTTTCGGGAAGTCATATTAAAGGAATAGATAACGCCAATAAATTGAATCAAAATGAAGAATATCCGGATATTCTTAGAAGATCGATAGAAATTGATAAAAATTCATTAGATATAGAAGAGAAGGGAAATAGCGAGCTTTATTATCATTTAGTTTATAGATATTTATCGCCATATGCGCACTTAAATTTATTTGGGCTAGAAACGTTTGTGGATGAAGGAATCGATGGGGACATAAAATTTATATTAGGGCGGTCAAATAATGTTTCTACTATTATAATGCAAACATATGCATATTATTTTGTGTCATTAAATGGTCTTTTTGAAAAGAAAATTTTGGATGGCGAAATAATAGAAAAATATAAAAAATATTTCAAAGAGTTTAAAAATAATCGTGATTTAAAAACATCGGAGTGAAAAATTATGGAAAATATTGTTAATGCAATAATATTAAAAGATAACAAACTTCTAACCATTAAAAGAAAAATAGATCCTTGGCCAGGCATGTATGGATTACCAGGGGGACACATTGAAGAAGAGGAAAATAGAATAGAATCTCTAAAAAGAGAATTAAAGGAAGAGATAGGTCTCGAGATTAAAGTTAATGGATCAGACTTTCTTGGAATTGAAACATTAAGACATGAATCAAGAGAATTTAAGATTTTCTTTTATAAAGCCGAAATTGTCGGAGGAGAAGAAAAATCCCAGAAAGAAGAAGTTGAAGAAATAAAATGGTTTGGTTTTGATGATTTTGTTCAAAATCTTAAAGAATTTAAATTTTCTCCTGACTATATAAAAAGAATTTCTAATATAGCAAAGTTAGGGGGTTGTCATTCGTAAAACAGGTTTTAACCTCGTCGAAGCCCCGCAGCCGTCATATGCTAAGTCAGGTGACCGAGACACATTTACTTTTTTTATTGTAATGTCATTGAAAACTAAAAAAGAAATAATAAAAGATCTAGAAAAAACTGGTTTTCCCCTCGAAGTTTTTGTGGCATCGGAATTAGAGAAAAAAGATTGGATGGTTTATAACGGTTATTTGTACATAGATGAAGAGACCGGCCAATCTCGAGAACTAGATCTCCACGGAGTTAAGGTTGATTTGTGTTATGCAAATAATATTATTGAAAAAGTAGATATTGGAAACGCTAATAAGCTTGTATCACATTTAGTTGTGCAATGTAAAAAAAGTGATAAACCATGGATATTTTTTGATAATGGTGGAATGAGATGGCCTACTATTCCAGACGAGTGTCTAAAATCTAAAAAGAAAAAATTTAATGAAATGCTTTTCGATGATTTAGAAATTTTCGGTTTGAAAGATTTTTGTCTTAAAGATGCTATACTTCATAAAAGTTATCATGAAAGTTTTTCAAAACCCAATCAGAATAGTAAAATATATGAAGCACTCGTGACTTTAGTTAAGGCCACAAAATATATTAAAAAAAGATATGGATTGGGAAAGTACACTTTGCATTATTTTATGCCTATTATAGTGCTAGACGGGATGCTTTGGAGTGCTAGTTTAAATAAAAATTTTTCAGTTTGCGTAAAAAAAGTAGATAATTTATTTGTTGTTTTTGAAACTTTACCAAAACTAGATAACAAAGGGATGTCTTTTGAAGAAGAATATGTAATTGAAGTCATAACTCGTAAGGCTTTTGCTAAAAAATTATTAGATATTCAAAAAGATAATAAAAAACTATACAAATGTTGGACTAATTTTATTAATTCAATTAAACGCCCCGACCGAGGCGCGTCACCAGAAGAGTCTAAAAATCGCTGAAATTCCCTTTAAAATCTCGGTTCTAGACCGAGGATGCCAGCTATCCTTCGCCAAGGCTACGGAATAGCAAGCAAAAATAAGTCGCCAATCAGGCGCCTGCCTGCCGGCAGGCAGGGTTTTTTGTTTGACAAAATAATAAACTTGGATTAGAAGAAGTAAGGAGGTAGAAAATAATGAGATCGTTGAAAAATAGTATTGTGAAGGTGGCATGCCTGATATTAATAGCAATGATAATTGCGGCCCTTTTTGCGCCGTGGCTGTTCCCGGATTATGCAGAAAGAATACAAGAATGGGTGATTGGCATCATTTTATTGGGTGCGGTCATAAATACAATGTATTTTATGGTCATCGGGAGCCACAAACCCGACACCGATTCTGCAGAGGCTCGGATCCTGGCAAAAATTTATGAGTTTCCCGTCGTAAGGATGGAGCCTGTTTGGGTAAAAAAATTAATCGAAAGTCTTAAAGACAAATTTTCCGAAAAAGAAATTCGCGAAGCGGAAAGCAGGCTTTATGGGTCAGAAATAATAAGTTATTGCAAGGTAGATGGTAGTGATAGCGAATACTGTTACCTCATTGAAGATAAGCGAGTAATGTACCTTGCTGAAATGATTTATGACAGAATAAACAAGAAGCACAAAAAAGCGCTCAAATATATTAAAGATCTTGGTTATCCTCTAGCATATTCGGGCGAGAAAACAGCAGAGATATGTAATAGAGAAGATCATTTCTTAGAAGTAGTGGATCCATATCGGAAAACGCTACTGAGCGTTCCTTCTTCCGATCTTCGGAAAATAAGAGCAGTGTTCGAAAAATGCAAAAAGAAAAGTTACTTTACCAGCAATAGCGCCAAAGGAATAGTTGGTTTAGCCATCGACAACATAAAGAGAGAAGAAGACATCAGACGACTTGAGAAACCATATAGAGACTAACAATCTCTATTTTTTTTATTCCCTTAAATTTTAAATTGACAAATCATTTGTTTAGAGTAGAAAGAAATAGGAGCGTGAACTAATGGAAGAGGTTTTAATTTCAACCGTAGAAGATGTTGATAGGGCAGGTGAAACAGGAGCGATCTTTATAGGATACACTAAAAGATCCGGCGAGAAGAAATACTACCAAATATTTATTACTTCTGGCAGAAGAATAGAAAAATATAAGAAAGAATTACCAGGCTCACAGATCGCTGCACTTAAGGTCGACGGACGACTGCAATGTCTTGTTAAGATAGAGTCTTTTGATAAAAAAGGTTATCTGAAAGATTGGAAAAAAATAGGAGAGGGGCATTGTACTCTCAGCGAAATAGTGGCGTTTCAAAACAATCTACCAATAGCAAATTAACAAAATAAATCTAAATTGGGTTTTTGCCCAATTTTTTTATTTAAACTTCTACCAAACAGGTTCTAACCCTTCAATAAATTCAGAGCAGGCGTAGTTCACTAGGGGACCCCCATTCTTCGACAGAGTTTATGGTGAGTTTATCGAACCACTCAGCGCAAGCAAACAAATCGCCAATCCGGCGGTTTTTTGTTTAGATTTGACTTTTCGAATAAAAAATAATAATATTAAAAATAGTTCATAATATGAAGGAGGTATAAAATTGTCAAAAATTTATTTAAGGCACAAAACCAGCTTGTTATCTGCTGAGATTAAGGAAAAAGCGGACAATTTAATCGAAGAAGCTTTAGGAAAATACAAAGATCAGGTTTCTGATTTTCGAAAAGAATGGAAAGGGAATACTTTAGTGTTCCTATTTAAAGTCAAAGGTTTTTTTGTTTCTGGCGAGGTTACAATAGAAGACAATTTAATTATAGTTGAAGCGAAAATACCTTTAGTGGCAGCTCCATTTAAAAGAAAAATTGAAACTAAATTTTACGAAAAAGCGAGAGAGTTGTTTCCTTAAAACATTAGAAGTAAAAGAGATTGAAAAAAGTTCTTTCTCTTTTTTATTTTGACAAAAAAAATAATAAATTGTATTATTTTTTTGGAGGTGATTAGTTATTAGAAAAGCAGGCATTGTGGCGTTTGCGTTCGGAGTTCCTTACAATATTAGATCTAATCGACTTATTGCAAAGATTACATTGGATAAAGCTAAGGAAATCAAAGCATCCATCTATACTCAGTTTGATATTTCTATCAACCCCGGAGAAGGAGATATTAAGGATATTAAGGTGGTGTATACCGAAGAGACGCAAGGTAATTCGCCTCCAACCCTGAGAATAGCAAGAGGAGCAGTTTACTGGGCGGAAGCGTTAGAACTTGAAGAACTTTGGATAGTTGCTGCCGTACCGCATCTTTGGCGCTGCGAAAGAGATCTTAAATATGCAGTAAGGGAAGTCGGATTACAAATTGACATACATATTTGTGAGGATGTTTATAAATATCCTGAAGACGAATGGTATTGTTTTGAATCTAAACAAATACGCACTCGTTCTCAAAAGGATTGGAAAAAAAGAGAAAATAAACTCAAAAAAATGCCAATGTTTATCTACAAACGCATTGCCAAATAAACTTTTAAAACCCTGTGTAGATTTTTCTGCTCAGGGCTTTTTTATTTATTGCCAATCAGGCGTCTGCCTGCCGGCAGGCAGGGTTTTTTAGTTTGACAAATTTGGTGATTAAAGATAAAAAGAATCAAGAGTTTTTTTAAAAGGAAGTGGAAAAAATGAAAGATATTGTTTTGGGAGAAATTAAAGAAAACACAATCGTGACATTGAGGTTAGCTAGAGGAAAAATAAAAGGCAAAAGAATACAAATAGGTTTATTGCACGATTCTAATGCAGAAAAAAACCAACCGTTTTATTTTGTAAACGTACAAAGATTATTGTGGTGGAGGTTTGCAATTTTGGGGACGGCGAAATCTTTTAATTATCAAGATAAAGAAAAAGAGAAAGAAGACGCAAATAAATATTTTTCATCATTGATGGAAAAATATAATTTAACAGAGGTTCATTGAAAACCTCTTTTTTATTTGACAAATCAATAATTTAATATAAAAAGAAGTTGGAGGTAGAAATAATGGGATATAAGCCAACTCTTGGCGGGCTAAAGATAGCCCAAGAATACCTTAAAAAAGAGGGATACCCCTTGCCAGTATTCCAGGTAAATATT